>JBKHJD010000045.1:0-11504 GCA_046538315.1 Syntrophobacteria bacterium | reverse complement strand
AGCTCATTCCTTTATCAGTCGTTCGTAGATCTCCTGGGGCGTGATCATGCGCCCGTCGATGCGATTGAGGGTTGTCACCCGGCAGAAGCCCTCGTTGACTCGTTTGACCTCGCGGGAAATCTGCCCCATATTCATCTCCGGCACCAGCAACACCCGGGCCTGACGCATCACCGCTTCCACATGCTGGCGGGGGAACGGAAAAAGGGTAATCAACTGGAGCAGTCCTGCCTTGATTCCCTGCTCGCGTGCATCCAGAACCGCTCTCCTGGCGGAGCGTGCCGTGGAACCGTAGGCAATGGCCACCACCTCGGCATCCGCCGTCATGAAGTTCTCTGCCATCTGGATGTCCTGGAAATGCTGGCTGATCTTGCGAAACAACCGGTTCATGAACGGCACGATCTCATCGGCGCGGGTGGTGGGAAAGCCGCGGACATCATGGATAAGGCCGGTGACATGGTACCGATACCCATCGCCAAAGATCCCCATGGCCGGCACCCCGCGGCTGTTATCCTCATAGGGAATGTACCATTCGGGCGGCATATTGGGCTTGATCCGCTCCAGTACCTCGATCTCCTCGGGTTCAGGAAGGGTTACCTTCTCTCGGGTATGGGCAACCACCTCATCGGTGAGGATAATGACGGGCGTCCGATAGCGCTCTGAAAAGTTGAAGGCCTTTACGGTGATCTCGAAGGAATCGCGGACAGTGGAGGGGGCAAGTACAATGATCGGATGGTCGCCATGGGTGCCCCAGCGACTCTGCATAACGTCTCCCTGGGAAGGGCTGGTGGGAAGACCGGTGGAAGGACCGCCACGCATGACGTTGACGAGAACGCAGGGAACTTCAGCCACACAGGCAAAACCGAGATTTTCCTGCATGAGGGAAAACCCCGGGCCGCTCGTTGCCGTCATGGCCTTTGCCCCGGCAAGGCTGGCCCCGATCACCGCGCCCAGGCTGGCAATCTCGTCTTCCATCTGGATGAAGGTGCCCCCCACCTGGGGCAGGCGGCAGGCGAGGATTTCGCTGATCTCTGTAGCGGGAGTTATGGGATACCCGGCGAAAAAGCGGCAGCCTGCAGCGAGGGCTCCCTCCACAATAGCCTCGTTACCCTGAAGGAGGCAGGGCTTTTGATTGGTTTTCTTTGCCATCGATGGATTTCCTGGATTGGCGACCGTCTTTGAGCCCACTATATTCAAAGATCACAAACCTCTGGGCTCTTTTTCTTTTTCCTTATGGAAATGGCAAAGTCCGGACAGCGCAGTTCACACCAGCCACAGCCCGTGCACGCCTCCGGTCGGATTACCTCCGGCTGCCCCATCTCATTCATGCCGAGGACCTCTTGGGGACAGAATGCCACACAGATGCCGCAGCCCTTGCACCAGTCCCGGTAGATTTCCACATCGAAGCGTGGTTCCTGATCTTCAGCCTGTGCCGGTTCTTTGTCCACAGCACTCTCTGCCGCTGGTTTCGCTTTGTCGGCTCTCGCTTGCTGGGTTCTTGCCTGGCGCTTGGCTGCCATTTTCACTCCGTCTTTGCCACCTGAGCAGGAATTTTTCTAAAGTCAGTGGTCCGTTGTCAGTAGTCCGTTGCATCAATGTTTTTCATAGGCGTAGATCAGATATGACTCCACTCGAATTTCTTTGCTATCCAGGGTGCATCCGGAAACTCCTTTTCCCTTCCCCTGGCGGCAGGGGATAAAGAGAAGATACGATAAGTGCTGCAAACTCCATATATTTTGTGATGTCATCCGTTACCCTGTTACATTCCGTCCAGAGACGGACCCTGCCAAGCACGGATGTAACACGGTGAGTGCTCCCCGACCAAGCTCCTGTCAGGCCGTCGAGGGGAAGAAAACAGTGGCATTTCCGGATACACGCTATCTACTTGAATTAACATCGGTTTTCCAGTTTCGACAACGGACAACTGACAAGAATCAAAAGACAGTACCCGAATGTTGAACCATACAAAATTGCGCCGGTATTTTCAAACGCTTTTTCCCGGAGTGAGGCCGAACGCCTCTGGAAACCAATCCGGAAAAAAGGTTGACCGCTAAACTATGTATTATATATTAAGGAAGGTGCTGACGGGGAGCGGCCGTGCGAGGAATCTACACCAGTAAACTCACCACTGCAGTTCATGGTTGTGTCATCCGTGCCAACACCGACCTGGGAGAAGCCAGTACCGTGGGCAGGCGCCAGGGTCTACCAGGAAGCAGTGAAGCAAATATGCCACCAGCAGTCGTGAATAGCGGCGGGCGGCAGTCACCAGGGACAAGCCAGTAAAGAGCCCTCCTCCGGGTTCGTTTCCCCAGTGCCTCCTGCTTGTTGCCCGGCACCTGCTCGGAAGGCTTGATGACGTTACGCCCATAACAGGGAGATTGCAATGAACTGGGCTCTGCGTACCCTCGGTACATCCATCGGCAAGAAGCAGGTGATGGCCGTAACCGGCATTCTCTTTCTCCTGTTCCTGGCAGTGCATCTTGCCGGCAATCTTACCATTTACTGGGGTCCGCCGGCCTTCAACTCCTATTCGGAACATCTCCATGCCCTGGGACCATTGCTCACGGCAGCCGAGGTGGGACTGGTGCTCTGTGCCCTGATTCACATCTTCACTGCCATCATACTGTTTGTTGAGAACAGAAAGGCCCGGCCCATCAAGTACGCGGTGGACAAGAGCGGCGGCGGCGGCCGGACCATCTCCTCGCGCACCATGCCCTATACCGGTTTGCTGATCCTGATCTTCGTGGCGGTCCACCTGAGTACCGTCTCCCGCTTTTTCGTGGAGCGGGCAGAGACAACCATATTCGAGGTTATAACCCGGGTCTTCTCCAGCCCGGTCTATATCGCCTTCTATACGACGGCCATGGTGATTGTCGCCTTCCATGTGCGGCACGGCCTGTGGAGCGCGTTCCAGACGGTTGGAGCCAACCATCCCAAATATATGCCCCTTGTTGAAAAAGCGAGCATTGTCTTTGCCGTCGTTGTAGGGGTTGGCTTCGGCACCCTGCCGATTGCGATTTCCCTCATGCGGTAAGGAGTTCCGATCATGTACCTTGATGCGAGGATCCCCGGCGGGCCCCTTGAATCCAAGTGGGACAGGCACCGATTCGAGTTGAAGCTTGTCAATCCCGCCAACAAGAGAAAGTTCACCATCATAGTTGTGGGCACCGGCCTGGCCGGTGGTTCCGCCTCGGCATCGCTGGCCGAGCTGGGCTACCATGTCAAGACCTTCTGCCTGCAGGACTCTTCCAGGCGGGCCCACAGCATAGCCGCCCAGGGCGGCATAAATGCCACCAAGAACTACCCGAACGACGGCGACAGTATCTGGCGGCTTTTCTACGACACGATAAAAGGCGGTGATTTCCGGGCCAGAGAGGCCAATGTCTATCGTCTGGCGCAGCTCAGCAACCTCATCATCGACCACTGTGTGGCCCAGGGGGTGCCGTTCGCCCGCGAGTACGGCGGGCTGCTCGCCAACCGTTCTTTTGGCGGTGCCCAGGTCTCGCGCACCTTTTATGCCAAGGGTCAGACGGGCCAGCAACTCCTGCTGGGGGCGTACAGCGCCATGATGCGCCAGGTGGCCGCCGGCCAGGTGGAGATGTTTACCCGGCGGGAGTTACTGGATCTGGTGCTTGTGGATGGCAAGGCCCGGGGCGTCGTGGTGCGCAACCTGACGACGGGAGAGATCGAAAGCCATGCGGCCCACGCGGTGATCCTGGCCACAGGGGGCTACGGCAATGTCTATTTTCTGTCCACCAACGGGATGTCCGCCAATGTCAGTGCGTGCTGGCAAGCTTACAAGAAAGGGGCGGGCTTTGCCAATCCCTCCTTCGGCCAGATCCATCCCACCTGCATACCGGTGCACGGCGACTATCAGTCCAAGCTCACCCTGATGAGTGAGAGCTTGAGAAACGACGGCCGGGTCTGGGTCCCCCGGGACCCTGGAGACAAACGCCGACCGGAGGATATCCCCGAGTCGGAACGGGACTACTACCTGGAGAGGATCTATCCGAGTTTCGGCAACCTCGCCCCGCGGGATGTATCCTCCCGCGCCGCCAAGCGGCAGTGTGATATGGGCAAGGGTGTTGGGCCCACCGGGTACGCGGTGTATCTTGACTTTACCGATGCCATCAACCGATTGGGCAGGGAGGGGATCGAGGCGCGGTACGGAAATCTCTTCCAGATGTACGAAAAGATTGTAGATGAGGATCCATACAAGACGCCCATGATGATCTATCCGGCCGTCCACTACACCATGGGTGGACTGTGGGTGGACTACGATTTGATGAGCACCATCCCGGGGCTTTTTGTGCTGGGAGAGGCCAATTTTTCCGACCACGGCGCAAACCGCCTGGGTGCCAGCGCCCTCATGCAGGGCCTTGCAGACGGCTACTTCGCCGTTCCCTACACCATCAGCGGCTACCTGGCCGGCACTGCCCTGGACGAGGTCAAGGCGAGCCACCAGGCCTTCACGGAGACAGAGGCGGCGGTCAGCGCCAGGATCAGTAAACTCTTGGGTATACGGGGCAAGAGGACGGTGGACAGCTTCCACAAGGATCTGGGCCATATCATGTGGGAGTATTGCGGCATGGCCCGCAACGACGAAGGCCTCCAGAAAGCCAAAAAGCTCATCCCGGAGCTGCGCCAGGAGTTCTGGGAGAATGTGACCGTGCCCGGATCCGCCGGCGATCTCAATCAGGCCCTGGAGAAGGCTGCTCGGGTGGCCGACTTCCTCGAATTCGGCGAACTGATGGTAGTGGACGCACTGGCCCGCAGAGAATCCTGTGGCTGCCACTTCAATGAAGCATACCAGACCGAAGAGCACGAGGCCAAACGCGACGATGAGAATATGCGTCATGTTGCGGTCTGGGAGTATACGGGCGAGGCAAAGGAGCCGATTCTCCACAAAGAGCATCTTGTCTTCGAATACGTAGAGCTGGCGGAGAGGAGCTACAAGTGAGCAGCGGGACGATCAATCTCACCCTCAAAGTCTGGCGTCAGAGAGGACCCGAGGACAGGGGCCGCTTTGAGACCTACCGGGCCAAAGATATTTCCACCGACGCCTCTTTTCTGGAAATGCTCGATATCGTCAATGAGCAGCTCAGCCTCGAAGGCAAGGATCCCATCGCCTTCGATCATGACTGCCGGGAGGGCATCTGCGGCATGTGCGGCGCGGTGGTCAACGGCCGGGCCCACGGGCCTGACAGAGAAACAACTCTCTGCCAGCTCCACATGCGGCGTTTTCGAAACGGCGAGACGATTGTCATCGAGCCATACAGGGCGCGGCCGTTCCCGGTGGTCAAAGACCTGGTTGTCGACCGCAGCGCCCTGGACCAGCTCATTCAGGCGGGTGGTTTCATCTCGGTGAATACAGGCCAGGCTCCGGAGGCCAACTCGCTGCCCGTCCCGCAGAAAGATGCGGATCTCGCCTTTGATTCTGCCACCTGCGTAGGCTGTGGGGCGTGCGTTGCGGCCTGTCCCAATGCCGCGGCCATGCTCTTTGTGGGTGCCAAGATCTCGCATCTGGCCCTGCTGCCGCAGGGGCACCCCGAGGCTGCAAGGCGGGCCCTGTCAATGGTAGCAAAAATGGATGAGCTGGGCTTTGGAAACTGCACCAACCACAAAGAGTGTGAGGTGGAATGCCCCAAAGGGATCACCATAACCAATATCGCCCGGATGAATCGCCATTTCGTGAGGGCGGCGCTTGCGGCCCAGGAAAGCCCCTGATTACGTCGCTGCAGAAAGCAGCCCGGAACCGATCAGCCCTCTTCGCTCTTTTTCACCTTCCTTGGCTTTATGGTCAGAACAGGCACCGGAGCATTCTTGACCACATGCTCCGCCACGCTGCCAAAAAGGGTACGGTCGAGGCCCTTGCGGCCATGGGTACCCATGACAATGAGATCGATGTTCTCGCTCTCCGCTATCTTGATGATCTCTTCTGCCGGATCGCCCACCACCACCCTGCGCTCAAAGCTGGGGCAGGACTGGAGATGCTCCTCGCAAACCCTGTCCATCATTTTCTCGCCAGCATCCACCACCTCCTTGATAAACCCGGAGATGGAGGTATGGGGCACGTGAAACCCAGAAAAGTAGCGCAGGTCGCGGGCCACATAGATCAAATAGATCTCAGCATTGTACTTCTCCGCAAGGGAAAGGGCATAGGGCAGTACCTGGTAGGAACATTCCGAAAAATCGAGGGGAAACAAAATTCGCTTGATCTTGACCATCTCTTCCTCCCCATTGACATGATGAACTCTGTTTTTCCTCTCTGCCTCCCTGTCTATTCCAATTGTAAACGAATTGAATTGTATTTATAGACTATCATGTACAGGATACCATGTCCAAAAATTTGTGCCCCGCAACCTCGATCATGATAGCCTTGATTTCGCCGGGCACTCGCTCGCAGCAGCCGGAGGGTGCAAGGGCGCCTGGCCCTCCGTGTTTTCCATTTGCTTTTCTGTCTGACAATTTGTTATAAGGTGATAGTGATTTTCTTTATCCAGCTCTCTTTACAGAGGAAATTTCCACATGCCGCGCGTTGATGATTACAGGGAAGCCTTCAGGCTGGCTTCTGTCGAACTTGCACAGGTAAACCCTCATCGTATCTGCTCGCTCAGTGGCGCCGCCTGCGTGCAGGATGCAAAGGGTGATCCCGCCATCAGTATCCATTTCCTCAACCAAGATCACCTTGTTCAGCTCAGGCCGGAGGTGGAGGTGCTGCGCCAGGACAGCTCCGAGCCGACACCGCTCCTCGAAAAGATTCTCATCCTCCACTACCTGCTCACTGCCCGCGGCGAATCCCTGACAAAAAATCTGATCACTTTTCGCCAGGTGCCGGGAGGCTCTTTCTACTATTCGGCCTTTCTCAAGCGGGCTCGCGACCCGCTGGTCAGAAGTTTTGGCAGTGAACCACAACGACTTGCGCTCTGTGGTTTCCAGTTGGGTGCCAAACCGGACGAAATGGGTGATGTCTCCATCACCCTCAAGGCCCTGCCCCGTGTCCCGGTGACCGTTGTGCTCTGGTGTGGGGACGATGAATTTTCCCCTGAGGGGAGCCTCCTCTTCGATGATTCCATTGTCAGTTACCTGTCCACTGAGGATATCGCGGTGCTGAGCGGCATGGTCGTCTATCGCCTCATCCGGATCAATCAGAGCCTGGGCTGAAGAGGAACCGTTATGAAAATTGCTATAAGCGGCAAAGGTGGTGTTGGTAAGACCACCCTGGCAGCTTTTCTCTGCACATGGTTTGCCGATCAGGGTCGAACCGTGCTCGCCATTGATGCTGATCCAGCCGCCAACCTGGGCGCGGCACTGGCTATCCCGGGTGCAGACTCGATCCCGCCCATTACGGAGATGAAGAGCTTGATCACCGAGCGCACCGGGGCTAAAGCAGGAAGTATCGGTGGTTTTTTCAAGCTGAATCCCAAGGTGGATGATCTGCCGGAGAAGATTGCCCTCTCTCACG
Source organism: Syntrophobacteria bacterium (assembly GCA_046538315.1). Lineage (GTDB taxonomy): Bacteria > Desulfobacterota > Syntrophobacteria > BM002 > BM002 > JBKHJD01. Next base: position 4,042 of record JBKHJD010000045.1, on the reverse strand, counting down.
GGAATATCCGACTTGTGGTCATGGGAGGCGTCAAGGAAGGGGGTACAGGCTGTGTCTGCCCGGAAAACGCGCTGCTCAAGAGCCTGGTAGCTCACCTGATGCTCGGCCGGGGCGACGTGGTGGTCATGGATATGGCCGCTGGCATAGAGCACCTGGGGCGGGGAACCGCCCAGGCTGTTGACCGGCTCATGATTGTAGTTGAACCCGGACGGCGCAGCATTGATGTGGCCCGGCGAATCAGATCGCTGGCAGGAGATATCGGCCTCAAGAACCTTGCCTTCGTGGGAAATAAAGTTCGCGGTGCTGAGGATCGCGATTTTTTGCAGCAAGCCCTGGCCGGATTTCAGTGTATCGGCTTCATTCCGTACGACCCGAAGATCATCGAGGCCGACCTTAAAGGTGAATTTGCTGCCGACACCAGTGCTCAGACTCGTGCGGCTCTGGAGGAAATAGCAAACAATCTCACCCCTGGCGATATGCACTGATGCCGGTCGCCCGGCTGTTCTGGAACCTACAGGTGGAGGAGGTAGAACTGAAAGTGGGCCTATGCCCATGATCTCCACCGTGCGAAACAGGGTGCCACAACGGTTGCCTTCGGGAGCCGCCCGTGCAGGCATCTTTCCCCTCCTCCAGGTATAGGTCGCCAGCCGAAGCCTCTGCCAAAACGTGCCGGGGGCATCCGGAGGATTGAATATGCTCGCAGTAGCCTGCTATGGAGGACGGACCTGCTGGGGCCAGGCCCGGATTGGGGCTGCAGCTTTTGTCTCCTACTTATCACCCGTCCTGACACTCTAGAGCTTCACCTGTCCAACCCATTCGAGGTAAGGGAACCATGCTCAAGAGCAGAGAGAAACTGTACCCGCTCTGGCCTCCATCCGAGCCGGGGAATCAGAGGCTCACCGACATTCAAAACTCCACCGATCACCGCAACATCAACATCGACAAGGTCGGCGTCAAGAACATTCGCTATCCTGTCACGGTCCTGGATCGGGCCCAGGGCCGCCAGCACACCGTGGCCAACATCTGCATGTACGTAAACCTGCCCAAACAGTTCAAGGGCACCCACATGAGCCGTTTCATCGAGATCCTCAACGAGTACCACGGGGAGATCCACATCCGCAACTTCGCTACCATTCTGGAAACCATGAAAGACCGGCTCCAGGCAGAGTCGGCCCATCTGCAAGTCAGCTTCCCCTATTTCATCAAGAAAAAGTCACCCGTTGCCGCCGCACCCGGGCTCATGGAGTACGGTTGTCGACTCAGGGGGTCCCTGAGTGCTGATCTGGGCCACGACCTGGTAGTCCAGATAAGCGTTCCCATCACTACGGTCTGTCCCTGCTCCAAGGAAATCAGCAACTTCGGCGCTCATAATCAGCGCGGCATTGTTCGGCTTGCGGTGCGTTTTAAACGGTTCGTCTGGCTGGAAGAACTCATCCAGCTTGTGGAGGAAGAGGCCTCGTGCGATGTCTACTCCGTTCTCAAACGGCCCGATGAGAAATATGTAACCGAGAAGGCTTACCAGAACCCAAAGTTTGTGGAAGACGTGGTGCGAGACATCGGCGCCAAGCTGGATAAAGACCAGAATATCATCTGGTATTCAGTGGATTCGGAAAACTTCGAATCCATTCACAACCACAGTGCTTACGCCCTTATCCAACGCTCCAAATAACCTTTTGCTGTCCCGCGTAACAAGAAAGGGAAATAGCGAAAGCAGCGCAATTTTCCAGCCTTTCTCCTGCCAGAACTCCCTTGTGAGAGGCCTCCGAGCAAGGTGAAACGAGAGGATCATAGCTTCAGCTGCGGTGTGGATTACAACTCATCCTTCAACCGCTGAATCTTATCCAGCAAGTTTCGAGCCCGAAGCAGGTAGGCTTGCAGCTTCTTGTAGTCCGGTTCGAACTCTTTCACCAGCAGCCATTCCTCAATGGCCTTCTCTAGCTTTTGCTTCTCGAAATACTCGATGCCTTTGCGATAGTGTGTTTCTTTGTAAGCATCCTCACTGCGTTTCAAGTACTCTCTGCACGAGGTACACTGCCTGTCGAGGCTCAGCGCCTCGTTGAAGTGTCGGCTCGCCTTGAGATACTCATCCTGTTCCAGGAGAACCACTCCCTGCTGATAGTGGGCCAGAGCCATATATCTGCGGATTCGCGTCCGGCCTGGATCACTGTTCAGTACCTTCTGAAACTCACTAAGGGCCGCCAGGTACCGTCCATCTTGCAATAAGCTCACGCCCTGTTCTTCATAGACAGCCACAGGGTCGTAAATACAACCCTGTACACCGGAGGCGTCACCAGCCTCCGGTTCCTGCCGGGCAATCTGCTCGGCGCTTTCCTGGCCCAAGATGGTTTCCTCGCTTTTCTCTGGGTACCGGAGCGTGGCCCCTTCCGCTTCTGGAATCTTCAACCTCGTACCAGGGAGAAGCTTTGCAGCATCCTCAAGATTATTGAAGCGTGCGATAACATCAAACTTGCTGTGATCATGGTAATACTTTTTAGCTATCCCGGTCAGGCTCTCTCCGTCCTGCACTGTATGAACGAGATAGCGAGTGTAGCGGGGGCGTTCGGCGGGCTGCAAAAGAGCGACCACTTCAGGGTAATCCGGCCATAATCGCAAAGCTACGAGGAACTCGTGCCGCGCCTCACCGTATTTACCCTTTTCTCGAAGTGCAAGCCCCCTTCTGTAGTGCCTCTGTGCGGAGGTATGCAGAGAGCTTTCCAGATCCTTCTTCTTGGCCACGAGCACGGTGAGTGCCGCCTCATAAGCATCCAGGGCCTTGCAATACTGCCCCTGATCCTCGTAGGCAAAAGCTCGCTCCATAAGAACTCGTACCACGCGAACCTCGGACGGCGCCTCGGGTCTACGGTCCTTTTCCACAACGGCACAACCAGCCAGGCTGAGGCCCAGACCGCAAAGAAAGGGCAGCAGGAGAATCAGGCGCCATTTCATTGCAGGGCTTCCTTGCGAATGGTTTCCAGCATCTCAACGAACGGACGGTCTTCGGCAGGGTTCATCACCTGGTACCTTCGTACCTTGAAAGGATCTTGGAAGAAAGGGTTTGGGCCCCTGCGCACAGTGACTGCCGCGCGATAGCCAGCTTCTTTGGCCATGGTAATTACCAGGTTGTTAACCCGTCCATAGGGGTAAGCGAGCCAGACCGCTTGTTGGCCTACATGCTCCTCAATGAGCCGCCGGGGAACCTCCAGTTCACGTCTGATCCGCTGACAGTAAGCATCAACGCCCTCCCCCTCCAGCTTACGAGTCAGATCAGCGTGGGAGATGGTGTGAGCCTCCACCTCGAAGCCCGCCCTGGCCATCTCCTGAAGCTGCTCCCAGGTCAGGGCGTTTGGACTGCTGCCAATAAAATCTGTGTAGATAAACAGGGTCGCCTTGAAATTATGCCGTTGCAGCACAGGGTACGCCAGCGTGTAGGCCGAACGGTACCCGTCATCAATGGTAATGGCCACCGCCTTTCGGGGCAGTGTTGCCTCGTATTCCAGAAACTTCAACATCTGCCTCAAGGTAATGACGCGATATCCCTCCCTCTCCAAGAAGGCCATCTGACGCGAGAATTCGTCAATGGGCATGCACAGCAAATTGCTGCACCGGGTGCAGAAGTGATGGTAGGTAAGAATGGGAACCACCTGATAGCCCTCTGGGAAAAGGCCGCCGGGGTTGGTTGGCTGCAGGGGGATCACCAGTACCTGTCCCGGTTCCAGGGCCACCGAGTCGTTGGCATCCTCAATCATCCAGGCCTTGTCCGGATCTCCGTAGAAGCGCCGGGCAAGATCGCGCAGCTTGTCACCCCTTTTGACAACATAGACGGCCATGCTCTCTGATCGAAATACGGCCCCCTGCTCTGCTGGGCGTGAACGTGTACGTGCGCCGGTGGCCGGTCCGAGACAGAGAGCAGTTTCCTTCCCTGCCAGGAGAAGCGAGCAGAAAAACGCCAGTAGAAAGGCCAAAATGTGATGAGCGCTACTCGTCGGATGCATGAGCCTCGGATACCCCCCTCCAACCGTATCCCTCGTCTACAACCTCATAC
>JBKHJD010000044.1:0-11511 GCA_046538315.1 Syntrophobacteria bacterium | reverse complement strand
GTGTGTCTTCGTATGGAGCAAGTGCTCCCGAATCGCGCCAGGGCAGGTTGTGCAGTTTCCGAACAATTCTCCTGGAGCCGTACGATCACTTCGGGCGGTTGTTTTTCTCTCCATGCAGCGGGCAGTGACCACACCCTGAGAGTTCCCTGGGGTACCCGTCCCCGAGCAGGGCGTACCGGGCTGCTCAGATGGTCTTTGCAAACGATGAAGCGGTAGGAGATGTCCACTCTCATGCCGATAAAGGCGCCCCAGGGGTTTTGCTGAAACAAAGGATGGTACTCTACAGGACGGGTAAGTCCCATGAAACTCAAGGGAAAGAAAAGTACCGTACCCCAGCGAATGGGGGTCGGGCCGGTAATCTTCTGGACCATCTCTTTGAGTTCCCAGACGCTGAAAAAGCGCGCCTGCCGATAGATGCTTTTGGTCAGCAATCCCTTGAGACGACGATGCATGGCCATCAGTGCATATTTGTTCAAAACTCCCAGGACCAAACGGCGGCGAGTCACGCGGATTGCCTCGGCGAGAGCTTTGTGCGAATCTTCCACAAACTCGAGGGTGTTGATCATGGTGCACAGATCAAACTCGTTGTCCTCGAAGGGAAGGTGCTCGGCCCAACCGAGATGGAGGTCTGCCCCTCCCTGTACTCGGCGCCGGGCCTGTTCAAGCATGTCTCGACTGGCATCCAGACCGGTTACCTGGAGCCCCAACTCACGAAGCCAGCCAAGATGTACGCCGGTACCGCAGCCAATATCCAGAAGCCTCTCCCCCACACGGGGCTCCAGGTATCCTTGAATAAGGGCACGTTCCAGATTCAAGGCCTGGGCGCCACCGGGCCGCCGATACCAGTTATCGTAGTGCTCGGCGTAGCGCTGATCAAAGCCAGACCGCAAGGTTACCTCTCCTTTCTCGCCGGGCGCGCGGAAGGCAATGAAAGAGACGGTGATCGCCTTTCGCGCAAGACACCATGAGATTTGAAAGCACGCACTAGAAGTCCTCCCTGAAGACCGCCCCCCTGGCCCCCGAGGATACCAGCCTGCTGTAACGGTAGGCATAGCCCTCCTTGATCTTGGGCTCAGGAGGCTGCCAGCGTTCTCGGCGTCTTTTGATCTCCTCCTCGGGGACCTTGAGCGTCAAGCGCTTGGCCGGGATGTTGATCTCAATGAGATCATTTTCCTCCACAATGGCAAGGCAACCGCCGTCAGCCGCCTCCGGGGAAATGTGACCGATGGCTGCCCCCTTGCTGCCGCCACTGAAGCGGCCATCGGTGATCAGGGCCACCTCCCTGTCAAGCCCCATACCTACAATAGCCGAGGTAGGAGTGAGCATCTCTCGCATGCCGGGTCCACCCCTGGGGCCCTCATAACGGATTACCACCACATCGCCCCGGCGGATCCTCCCGCCCAGGATGGCCTCCACCGCGGCCTCCTCAGAATCGAACACCCGGGCAGTTCCTTCGTTCACCATCATCTCCGGGGCTACCGCTGCCTGCTTTACCACCGCACCTTCCGGGGCCAGGTTCCCGAACAAAATAGCGATTCCTCCCTCGGCGTGGTGAGCCTGCTCAATGGTCCGAATCACCTCCGGGTCCCGTACCCGCACTCCCTGAAGATTATCTCCGAACCTCTTCCCGGTAACAGTCAGCGGCTGCCGGTGTATCAGGTTGGCCTCTGCCAGCCTGGCCATTACCGCCTGCACCCCGCCGGCTGCGTCAAGATCTTCCAGATGGTGCGGCCCTGCCGGACTGAGGCTGCACAGATGGGGTATGCGCGCGCTGATCTCGTTAAACAGGTCAAGGTTCAGATCAATCCGCGCCTCCCGGGCAATGGCCGGAACGTGAAGAACGGTGTTTGTGGAGCAGCCCAGGGCCATGTCTATAGCAATGGCGTTTTCAAACGCCTCCCGGGTGGCGATCCGTCGCGGCGTAGTGTTGTTTTTGATCAACGCCATGACTTGCATTCCGGCCTTTTTGGCCAACCGGCAGCGCGCTGCGGATACCGCCGAGATGCTGCCGTTGCCGGGCAGGGCGAGGCCAAGCGCCTCGGTGAGACAATTCATGGAATTTGCAGTGAACATCCCGGCGCACGAACCGCAACCAGGGCAAGCATAATCCTCCATTTCCTTAAGTTGTTCTTCGCTGATCTTTTGAGACCTGACAGCTCCAACTCCTTCGAAAACAGAGATCAGATCGATGCATTTGCCATCCAGCCTCCCGCTGAGCATGGGACCGCCGCTCACGACAATGGCGGGAATATCGAGTCGGAGGACCGCCATCAACATGCCCGGAACCACCTTATCACAATTGGGAATGGCCACAAGCCCGTCAAAGGGATGGGCCCGGGCCATAAGCTCCACCGAATCGGCGATGAGTTCCCGGCTGCACAGAGAATATTTCATACCCTCGTGGTTCATGGCGATGCCGTCGCAAACGGCGATGGTATTGAACTCCATGGGAGTGCCTCCGGCCAGCCGGACTCCCGCCTTGACAGCCCTGGAGATACCCTCCAGGTGGATATGCCCCGGCACAATATCACTGGCTGAGTTTGCGATCCCTACTATCGGTCGGGCGAGTTCTTCGTCAGTGAACCCCATGGCCTTGAACAGGGAGCGGTGGGGCGCCTTTTCCAGTCCTTTTTTCATAGCGTCGCTGCGCATTTTTGCTCCTTTACAACTGTGATGGAGTCGCCGATGTACTCAACGGGATTGGCCGAAAGCCTGCTGAGATAGCTCAAGTGTCCTGTTACATTAGAATAAAACCCCTTGATTATCAAGCAGAAAATAGCACTTGACACTATTTAATTGCAGGTGTAGTTTACTTGAGAATGGTAGATTACTTTTTCATCTTTGCGCACAGGAAAAGAACGATGGATAATTACAAAGCATTGTACCCTATTGGCATCGTCGCTGAATTGCTGAATATACATCCCCGCACTCTGAGAATCTATGAACGTGAGGGACTGATCAAGCCGGCGCGGCGCAGCGGTAAACGCTACTATTCCAACAATGATTTACAATGGCTCAGGTGTCTTCGCAAGCTTATTCATGAAGACGGGCTTAACATCGCCGGCATCAAGAAGCTTCTGACCCTGGCATCCTGCTGGGAGATTCGTCAGTGTTCCGAGAGCGAGCGGAAAAATTGCCCGGCGGTGCTCGATTTCCCTGTTCCTTGCTGGGAACTGAAGCCCCAATCCTGCCTCAATCAGGGGCTTGATTGCCGCACCTGCGAGGTATTTCTCACCAAAAAACAGCAGCTGATACGAGACAACGGTTGCGATGATAATACGCTTCCATAGTACTTCGAGTTGCGAACACGGTGATTTATAGGATACAAAAAGATGCTGCCAATGCTCCCTCGGTACCGGGTTAGGGGGGAATACACTGGTCATCGAATAGAGGAATAGAAGAACTGGGTACCTTCAGCCGGCGTCAGACCGCCGCGACCGTGAGGTTCCCGGCTGGTAGGCCCCTGAAGCGCTGGTAAAAAGCTGTGGCCACATGTTCCGTCACTTTTGGGTATGCGGAAGAAATCGATTTATGTTCAGGACTCCCCAAAAACCGCCGGAATCGGAGAAAGCATATCAGGCAAACCCGAGCCGGACCTGTTCCGTCAGGATCTTCGGACCTGTTCCGTCGCGCCGTTTAGGCCGTTCTCTCGGCGTCGATCTGGTCCCGCCGAAGACCTGCACCTATAATTGCATCTATTGCGAGTCCGGGACCACCACCCACCTGACCGTGGAGCGATTTTCGCCGTACACGGTTGCAGAAATCATCGACGAACTTGACTACCACCTGGCCCATAGCTCGTCTGCTCCAGAGATCATTACACTCTCCGGCGCCGGCGAGCCCACCCTGCATGCGGGAATCGGCGAGCTCATCTACCGGATCAAAGGCCTTACTTCGCTTCCCGTTGCGGTCATTACCAACGGATCGCTCCTCTGCCTCCCAGAGGTGCGTCAGGAGATCGCCCAGGCGGATCTCGTCCTGCCGTCCCTGGATGCCGCGACAGACGAGGTATTCAGGCGTATCAACCGCCCCCACTGTTCGCTTGACCTGGTGGAAATTATTGCTGGCCTGCTGAAGTTTCGCCGGCACTTCTCCGGTCAGATTTGGCTTGAAATCCTCCTGGTCCAAGGGGTCAACGACGTGGCCCCGGAACTGGAAGCCTTGCGCAATGTAGTCGAAAAGCTCCAACCGGAGAGGCTCCAGTTGAATACCGTGGATCGTCCACCACAGGTTCCCTGGGCCAAGCCGGTATCCAGGACAAGGCTCCATGAGATTGCCGGGTTCTTCGGCACGCCTGTGGAGATAATCAGCCGTTTTGACCGCCGCCCTGCCGAGCATCATACTCCCGAGGACCTCGAAGGGCGCATCATCCAGATGATCAGGCGCAGACCGTGCACCAAAGAACAGATCTCTGCCGCCCTGGGTGTTGAACTGTCTGAGGTCGCAATCTTGCTAGAGGCAATGACCAGCAGTGGTCATATAAAACGCAGGCGCCATCAGGGCAGCCATTTCTATACATGCGCTGATGCTTGAAACAGCGCGGCCTGGAAGGTAATGACAACCATGACTGATTTTGCTGCGGACACAAAAAAGAGGGTTTCTGTTACAACTGTCGGGAGCTTGTCCCTGGATAAGCCTGCATCCGTCTGCGCGCATCGAAGCAGACGGAGGGAAGACATCTCGCCGCAAGCATCGCAAAGTGAAAACGGGGCTTCCAGCCTGGGGCCTCTCTTGACGAAAATACCCTGAATTTCTATAATCGTCAAATTTATACAGACAAACCACGAGCAGATGCAGAACTTTGCGGCTGTCTCGGGGCGCGAGCGGGGGTGGAAAAGACATGCTGACCACATCCGGGTGATGTTTTTTTGTAGAACGCGACCATCAAGTAGAGCCAGGGCCTGCAAGCGAGGAGCTCGACGTATCATGTACACTGTCGGCATAGACATTGGTTCGGTAAGCATCAACTGTGTTGTCGTAGACGACAAGGCGAATCTCATTTACGAAGCCCCTTACCAGCGCCATTTCGGCCGCTTTCTTCCCTGCACCCTCCAGGTGCTCCGGTCCATCTACCAGCGCTTCGATGAGAAAAATATCACCAGTGTTGCCTTCACCGGCAATCATGGCAGGATTATCGCCTCGCGCCTACGGGCTCTCTACGAGTACGACTCCATCACCCAGGTGCTCGGAGTCCTTCACGTGGTGCCGAATGCTTCTACCATTATCAGTATGGGTGGGCAGGATGCCGCGTTCTACCGGCTCTTACACCGAAACGGTCGCTGGTATCTGAAAGCCTTTGCCATGAACGGGCCCTGTGCTGCCGGAACCGGTTCCTTCATCGACCAGCAGGCAGAGCGGCTCTCATCTTTTCTCTACGATGAAAACGTCTCGTTTTCTCAAGACCACATTACCCAGATTCTCGGCAATTTTATTGCTCTGGGAAAGACCAGTACGAGCCCTGCCCCGGTTGCCTGCCGTTGTACCGTGTTTACCAAATCGGATATGATTCACCTGCAAAACAAGGGAGAGTCCCTGGCAAACATTATTGCCGGCCTGCATCAAGGAAACGCCGCCAATTACATCAGCACCATCGTTGCACGCCAGCAGGTTCGAAGTCCTGTCGTCTTTGTCGGCGGCGTCGCCAGCAACGAAATGCAGGTGCAGGCCTTCCGCCGCTATTATCCCGATCTCATCGTCCCTGCCCATCATACTTCCACGGGAGCGCTGGGGGCTGCCCATTTCGCGCGTACTGAGAACCAGCAAGGTAATCCGGATCTTGCTGCTCTGGAGAGCATGATCGATGAGACAGGCACTGACTTCCCCCGTGCCGCACCGCTGTGTCTCCGAAAAACAAGGTTCACCGGCAATCCTGTCATTCCCGGGCGAAAGCAACGAGCTCAGACCAAACTCCAGGTCTACCTGGGCGTCGATGTCGGCTCCACCACCACGAAGACTGTCCTTATGGATGTGAATCAGAATATTATTCACAAGCAGTATGTTCAGACTCAGGGCAAACCCATTGAAGTAACGCAGAAACTTCTCACGGGGATACACCAGGAATTCGGCGACAGCCTGGAGTTTCTGGGCAGTGCCGCTACTGGCTCGGGCCGCCACGTGGTTGGTGACTTCATCAATGCTGACCTCATTCTAGACGAAATCACCGCCCATGCCCGGGCTGCGGTTCAATGTTATGCGGACGCGGACACGGTATTTGAAATTGGCGGGCAGGACTCCAAGTACATCTGGATTGAGAACGGCAACCCCATGGACTTTGATATGAACAAGGTCTGTGCCGCCGGAACCGGAAGTTTTCTCCACGAACTCGCCAACAAGCTCAGAATCAACATCGTCAAAGAGTTCCAGGAAATCGCCCTGTCTTCCCAGAATCCCATCAATCTGGCCGAACGCTGCACGGTGTTCATGGAATCTGACCTGGTTTCGTATTCTCAGAAGGGTGCCCGTCTCGAGGATCTCATCGCCGGCCTCTGCTATGCCATTGTCTACAACTACATCAATCGGGTCGTCGGGAAGCGGCGCATCGGCAAGCGTATCATGTTTCTCGGAGGTCCTTCACTGAACAAAGGCATCGTTGCGGCCTTCGAAAACGTCCTCGGGCAGGAAATAATCGTTCCGGAACACCGGGAGGTTCTCGGAGCCCATGGGGCTGCCCTGAGTGTCATGGGAAAGCGACTGGACTCCCAGTTGAGCAGTTCAAGCTTCCCGGGTCTGGAGTCTCTGATGAACACCCGGATCTGCTATACGGAAAAAATCTGTCGTGCCGACAAAAATTGCCACAACGAGTGCAAATTGAAGATATATGACTTTGGCGGCCGCAAGAGCATCTGGGGAGGTGAGTGCGGCCGTTACGAAGTAAAGCGGGACAGGAAGGAGACCGAAGAGAACTGGTTCAAAAAACGCGATCTCCTCTTTCTGGATTACCTCAAAGGCCACTACGTGGATCTGGCAGAAATCAGATCTTCACATCAGCAGGGCCGTGAGACTTTCGCCGGCAGGCCCACTATCGGCATTCCCCGGGCCCTGCACTTGCTCCAGTACGGTATTCTCTGGACCCACTTCTGGACAAAACTGGGCTTCACCGTGGTTCTTTCACCCAAAACGGACTATCACATCACCATAGCTGGCCTCGAGTCCATGACCGCGGAAACCTGCTACCCCATGAAGGTATTTCACGGGCATGTGAAAACACTACTCGGTCAGACTCGCTACCTCTTTCTTCCTACTGTGATTGATATGTCCACTCCCCGGCAGGAGGAGACAGGTTTTTTCTGTCCCCTCGTTCAGGGCAGCCAGTATATGGTGAGTATGGCTCTGGACATTCCTCGCTCTCGGCTGCTGTCGCCGATCATCTACCTGAAGCAGCCGGTGAAGCGGATTGTTCTGGATCTCCATCGGAGCCTTGGAAAGCCCCTTGGCCTGAGCCGGGCTCAGATAGAACGCGCTTACCGTGAAGCCCTGGAGGTCCAACTGGCCTTTGAGCGCGATCTTCTCCAGCAGGGCCGCAGCTTTCTTGATTCGCTACGGCCCGGGGATTTCTGGGTCGCTGTGAGCGGCCGTCCCTACAACCTCTATGACGAGAAGTTGAACTTGCGCCTCGGACAAAACCTGGCCAAGCTGGGGATCAAGGCCATCCCTCACGACTTCCTCCAGACCGCAAGCATAGACCTCAGCGACTTTCCCGACATGTACTGGGGCCTGGGGGCTCAAATTCTTCGGACCGCCAAACTGGTCAGCGCAAATGCCGACGCTTACGGCATACACCTTACCAACTTCAGCTGCGGCGCCGATTCCTTTATCGAGCACTTCTACCGGCACGTTATGAAACAGAAACCCTATCTCATCCTGGAGATGGACGAACACAGCGCGGTAGCGGGAGTGATCACCCGCCTGGAGGCGTTCAAGAACGTGATTCGAAACGAGCACAGTCAGACCCTCAACAGCTGGCAGAACATGCAGCGCTGTGCTTCATGAGAAATCTGGCCACTGTTTGATCTCTGTCGCCCGTTGTGGATGGAGAAACCAATGGAATCCTCCGGACCTCACATCGAAAACACCCTGCAAGGGACAAATGACAACGGACCCCTTAGCGCATGCAGGATATGAGCCATGGATGCGTTTGATTCACTGAGAACCAACGTTGGCAAATTCAGCCTGACCCGGAAAACGCTGCTCATACCTGAAATGAGCCGGGCCGGTAGTCTGCTGCTGGCTGCTTCCCTGAGAAGCTTTGGTGTCGATGCCCGGGTCATGGAAACCTACAAGGGACTGCACCTTGGCAAGCAATTCACCTCGGGCAAGGAGTGTTTCCCCTGCCAGGTTACCCTGGGGGACGTGCTCCACCATATGGAGGCTGAGAAGGAGCGGCTTGGCGATGCATTCCATCCGGAGAATTACCTCTACTTCATGGCTGAGGCCGGTGGACCATGCCGGTTTGGCATGTACAACAAGCTACACCGCATCATTTTGGACTCCCTGGACGGTTTGAGCAAAACCCGGATTGCCTCCGTTACAAGCGACGATTCCTACGCTCTCGGGGGGATGATGGAGCCTGAGCTGCGAAAGCATTTTCGCAGAACCGCTTTCCTGGCCGTTGTCATCGGCGACGTCCTCGATCGCATGCTCTGGCACACGCGCCCGTACGAAAAACACCCGGGTCAGGCCGAGTTCTGTTTTGAAGAAGCACTTGACAGGATGGTAAAGAGCGTTGAATTATACGGCCGCAAAAAGAGGTTTCGCCTGATCCTGAACTCCCTGGAGGAAGTGGTCAAGAAAGCTCGGGGAATTATCGACCCCACCATTCCCCGAAAACCGCTCATCGGTATGGTAGGTGAAATCTACCTGCGCAGTCACAGGGACTCCAACCAGAATCTCATCAAGCTTCTGGAAAACTATGGAGCCGAGGTGGTAAATGCCTCCATCTCCGAGTGGCTCAACTACGTTTCCTATGACAGCATGCAGCGATCAGAAAGAGAAGCAGCCTTTGCTCTCAGGCAGCGCAACCTCAAGGCACTTCGGCAGCACCTTAAAGACTGGCTGCGCTACCGTACCGAGCTGACCTACCAGTACCTGCGCATGGATCAGGTCTATCGCAGGGTAAAAAAGTATCTGCCCATCCACAAAGATCACAAGATCAATCATATTGAAAGGCAACTCGACAACGACCGCCTGTACTCTTTCCATGTCGGTACCGAAGCAGGTCTGAGTATCGGCGGGGCCCTGGCCTACTGCCTGTCAGGCTTCGACGGCATCGTCAATGTGTTTCCGTTCAGCTGCATGCCCAGCACCATGTGCTCGGCCATCCTGAAACCGATACTGGATCGATTGCAGATTCCTTACATCGACTCTGCTTACGACGGCACGTTTCAGCCCAATCGCGAAGTTATAATCCGCACCTTTATGTACCAGACCATCCAGCAGCAGCAAAAGAGACTGGCGCAAAGCGGCCCGCCGAAATCCGGTTAATCTGAAAGATGCTCCCGGTTGCCGGAATATTGCTTCTGTGGCCCCTGCACGAAACTGCTGGAGTATCGCAACAGCTCTGTCTTTCTCAGCAAAGATCCTCCAGCGCCAGGCGTTATTCCCTTGCTTTCGCTTCTTGGGTGATTTATGGTACCTTGCTGTTCAGAAAAGAAATGCGGGGAGCAGGAGACGGCGTAGAAGTTGACGCTTGAAAATCCAGGGGGGCTTGCCCCTTGAGGATATTGTGAGCTGTACATGAGCAAACAGATGTTGATCAATGCGGAAGAGCCTGAGGAGTATCGCCTGGCTATCGTTTGTGGCGAGAAACTGGACGAATTTTATGTCGAGACTACCACGCGCGAAAATACGGTCGGCAATATTTACAAGGCAGTGGTGGCTAACATTCAGCCCAGCCTCCAGGCGGCCTTCGTTGACTTCGGTACTGAAAAGAACGGTTTTCTCCAACTCCAGGAGGTCCATCCCGAGTATCATCAGCAAGAGCCCCCCGCACAGGGACGGGCTCGCATTCAGGATGTCCTCTACCCGGGCCAGGAGCTCATGGTTCAGGTGGTAAAGGAGGCGACCGGTACCAAGGGCGCCTTCTTGACCACGTATATATCACTGACCGGCCGTTACCTTGTGTTGATGCCCGGCAGCAAACACGGCGGCATTTCCCGGAAAATCGAGGACGAGCAGCAACGCCAGCGCTTGCGGCAGATCATTTCCCAGCTGCCGGTGGCCGAGGGCATCAACCTCATCGTCCGCACCGCCGGCGAAAATCGCACCAAACGCGAGCTGTCCCGGGACCTACGTTACCTGCTCCGCCTGTGGGAGAATATCAAGGTCTCTGCCGGCGAGATCCCGGCGCCGGCTCTGCTTTACAAGGAGCGCGACCTGGTAATTCGGGCGGTGCGGGACTATTTCACCACCAATATCAAGACCATCCTGGTCGACAACAAGGAAGTCTACAAGCGGGTCAAGGATTTCATGTCCGTTGTCAGTCCGCGGCATCGCTGGGTGGTCAAGTTGTACAAAGAAAAAAGGCCCATATTCGCCAAATACCAGTTGGAAGACCAGATCGAGAGCATCTACCAGAACAGGGTCTCCCTGAAATCCGGGGGCCTTCTGATTATCGATACCACCGAGGCCCTGGTGGCTGTGGATGTCAACTCCGGCAGGTCGATGCGCGAGAAAGAGTTTGAAGAGACCGCCTTCAAAACCAATCTGGAAGCGGCGGTGGAAGTGCCGAGACAGTTGCGTCTGAGAGATCTGGGCGGCCTTGTAGTGATAGACTTCATTGACATGAAGGACCGCAAGCACAGCCGTCAGGTGGAGAAGATACTCCGGGAGGAGTTCAAAAAAGACCGCGCCAGGACTGATATGGGGAGAATAGGAAAATTCGGCCTGCTCGAGGCCTCCCGCCAGAGACTCCGCCCATCCATTCAGTCCGCTTCCCACGTGCCGTGCGACCGCTGTAACGGCACTGGTATGGTCCGATCCACGGAGGCTACCGCCGTAAGCTTTCTCCGAAAGATCTGGCTGGAACTCAGCCGCGATGGTGAAGTGAAAGAGGTGCGTGCCTTTTTTTCAGAGGAGGTGGCCAACTACCTGCTCAACAAAAAGCGCGCCGATCTGTTGAAACTGGAGACCGCTTATAATGTCAGTATCCACATAGAGTCTCGCCCGGGCATTACCCCGGGTGACGGCCAACTGGACTTTGTTCGGTCGAATCAGGCAGTAGCTGAGCGCGAAGACTCCCAGCAAAGCGCCTAGTGCCGGGATTCTGCCCTCCTGGCGAGATCCTGGAGATACTCGTCAATCAGCCGCTTTTGATCCCCAGCACTGATGGCCTTCTGGATGCGCTCCCTGGCCGTCTCCACTGCCAGTTCCACCACTTCGGCCCGCAGCCGATCCCTGGCTCCCCGGACCATCAAGGCGGCGTCCGTTCGCGCCCTCTCCAGGATGAGATCTGCGGATGTCCTGGCCCTCTCGATAATCCGTTCCCGCTCCCTTTTGCCCTGTTCGCCGATAACC
>JBKHJD010000043.1:0-11564 GCA_046538315.1 Syntrophobacteria bacterium | reverse complement strand
GTCTTGCCGCTTCCTGTGGGACCCGTCACCAGCACCATACCGAAAGGCTTGTAGATCGCCTCCTTGAAGTCCTTCAACTGCTTGTGGTCAAAGCCCAGCTTGGTCATGTCAAGCTGGAGGTTGGACTTGTCCAGGAGCCGGAGAACAATCTTTTCCCCGAACAGGGTAGGGAGCACCGAGACCCGAAAATCCATCTCCTTGCCCCTGGTCTTCAGTTTGATCCGGCCATCCTGGGGCAGACGGCGTTCAGCAATATCGAGCCTGGACATAATCTTTAGCCGCGAGATAAGGGCATTTTTCAGCTTCATCGGCGGCTTCATGACCTCGTAGAGCACACCGTCAATACGGTAGCGTACCCGAAAGCTTTTCTCATAAGGCTCGATGTGGATGTCGCTGGACGCCTTCTTGATGGCGTCCATAAGGATGAGATTCACGAGCTTGACAACCGGTGCCTGCTCGGCGGCGCTTTCCAGCTCACCGATATCGATATCTTCCGCGGTGTCAATGACATCGATGTTTTCCTCATCGCTGATCTCACTCATGACGTCTTCCAGGTTGGCCCCGGTGTCGTAGAATCTGTCCATGGCTTGCTTGATGGAGCTCTCGGTGGCAACGGTCACCCGGATGTTCTTTCTGGTGAGAAATTTAATGTCATCGATGATGAAGATATTCGATGGTTCGGTCATGGCGATGGTGAGTGTCTGACCTACAAGAGCAACGGGGATGATCTTGTATTTCTTGACGATATTACTGGGAATCAGATCGATCACTTCCTGATCCACCTCCAGCTTGGAGGGATCGGTGACCGGCACGCCAAATTGTTTGCTCAAGAACTCCATCAGGACGGTCTCTTCGATGAGGCCCATCCTGACAAGGGTGCTACCCAGCATTCCCCCGTTGGCCTTTTGCTCCTTGAGGCCGCTTTCCAGCTGTTCCGCCGTGATCAACGCTTCACGGACGAGAAGATCACCCAGCTTCTTCGCCATATATTGACTCTACCCCCGGAGAGGATCAGCTTTTCGGTATTCTACCGGCTATATGCAAGATATGCGCCAGCCTCAGCGCCACATTTTCACCGAGAAAAGTTGAAAATATTGTTAATAATTTTCAAACAGCCGAATCCCCGAACTGTTGTCAAGGCAAAATCTTCGGGAACGGCCGGTTAGCGACCACCCCGGGACTCACCGGCAACAGCGAAATACCGGCCTCCGTTCAACTCAGACGCGAGAGGGCTTCGCTGGCGCGAGTCAGACCCTGTTCAATATGAGACAGTGAGGTAGCATAGGAAAATCGCAGGCAATTGTCCTCGCCGAAAGCAACCCCAGGCACCACCGCTATGTGGGCGTTTTCCAAGAGGTAGGAAGCCAGATCCACGGAACCTTTGATCTCGTTGCCATTGTATGAGCTGCCGAAGTAAGGGGCGAAATTTGCAAACACGTAGAATGCTCCGGATGGTTTGTGGACATGAACATCCGGCATGGAGTCCAATCTGGACACCATGTACCTGCGACGCTTGTCGTACTCCCTGACCATACGATCCACAGAGTCCTGAGGACCCTTGAGTGCCGCCACCGCAGCCTTCTGGGCAATGGAGCCCGGATTCGACGTACTCTGGCTCTGAATTCGGCTTACCGCGCCTGCCACCTGGGCTGACCCGGCCAGATAGCCGATCCTCCACCCGGTCATTGCATAGGTCTTGGAGACTCCATTGACAGTGATCGTTTGCTTCTTGAGTTCGTTGCCCAGCATGGCCAGGTTGCACCAGGGCTCATCGTTATATCGTATACGATAGTAGATGTCATCGGAGATCACCACGAGATTATACTCGAGGATTACCGATGCCAGCGCCTCCAGTTCCCCCCGGCTGTAAACAGAACCGCTGGGATTGCTCGGGCTGTTGAGGATCAAGGCCCTGGTTCGTCCGGTAATTGCCTCTTTGAGCGCATCCGGTTGAAGCTTGAAGCCGTTTTCTTCATGGGTAGCCACCGGTACGGGCACAGCACCGGCCAATCTGACGATCTCTGGATAGCTCACCCAATAGGGCACAGGAATGAGCACCTCATCTCCCGGGTCAAAGAGGACCTGTGCTAGATTGTAGAGGCTGTGTTTGGCACCGCAGGAAACAATAACCTCAGCTGGATCGTAGGAAAGGCCATAGTTGGTCTGAAATTCCCCGATGATCGCCTCTTTCAGTTCATCAATGCCACTCACCGGAGTATACCGGGTAAATCCTTCCTTGATGGCGGCAATTGCGGCCTCGCATATGTGTTCCGGGGTATCGTAATCCGGCTCTCCCATGGCAAAAGACACTACTGCCGCACCTGCAGCGCGCAGGGCTGCCGCCCTCTTGCTAATGGCAAACGTAGCTGAGGGCTGGATTTGGGCCATCCGTTGGGCCAGTCTCATGCTACTACCTCCTTGCCGCTGGCCGGAATCCGTCACAGGTGGAGGATTACAAGCCTGCATTCTCCTTCGGGAAAATACCCCCTGCTCCATGGCAGATCGTCGTCAATAGCGTACCTGTTCAAGACAGAGGCCGCGTGCTGGTGCGGTCATTCCCGCCCGCTTACGGTCGCGGGCGGCCACAACTGCAAAGAACTCTTCCACCGTCAGCTTTCCACGACCCACATCCACCAGGGTCCCCACGATAACGCGCATCATGTGCCGGAGAAATCCGTCGGCCTCGATGGTAACCGCCCAAATATTCGTGGCCGGAGAACTTATCCTGCTGGCGAAAATCACCTTCTCAGTGCGACGGACATCACTCCCCGCAGCCTGAAACGAGGCAAAATCATGCTTGCCCTCGAGGAATTTCAAGCACGCTTCCATGCTGCCCCGGTCGAGAGGACGACCGATATGCCAGAGGTATTGTCGCCCCAGGGCCGGAGCCAGTGGCCCGTTGTGAATTCGATATTCGTAGATCTTGCTGCGCGCCTGAAAACGGGCGTGGAAGTCCCGGGACACCTCGGTGAGCTCCAGGGCCACAATATCCGGCGGGAGCAAACTGTTCAACCCCTGGAGAAGTTTGCTGGCAGGCACCCGAGATTGCCCTACAAAATTGGCCACCTGGCCGCGGGCATGGACGCCGGCGTCGGTTCGTCCGGCGCCTATCAGACGAACCGGAGCCTGGGTGATAAGTGCCAGACGCGTTTCCACCACTTCTTGGATCGTAAGGACACCCTTCTGGCGCTGCCAGCCGTGATAGTTGGAGCCATCATATTCAAGGACGATTTTGTAATTCCTTTTCGCCCCTTCGTCACCGGTCATTTGTCATTGGCCATCATGTCTTTGCGTCATAGCGTGGTCGAGTCGTCTATGGGCGAGACAGGCGGGAAAGGCGCGAAAAGCAGGAAAGACAATTATCCTGAGGACAATTCCATGTCTCGCCTTTCTCGCCTTTCTCGCCTTTCTCGCCTTCCTCGCCTTCCTCGCCTTTCCCGCCTTTCCCGCCTTCCTCGCCTGTCTCGCCTTTCTCGCCTGTCTCGCCTTTCTCGCCTTTCCCGCCTTTCCCGCCTGTCTCCATGCCTTCGCGTCGCGTTCTCATGGTTGCCACACTCGGAGCTTGAGACCTGTCTGCTCCTCAAAGCCGCACATCAGATTCATGTTACAAATGGCCTGACCCGAGGCACCTCTGGTGAGATTGTCGATAGCGGAAATGACCACTATTCTACCGGTGCGGGGCTCCAGACGCCAGCCAATGTCACAATAGTTGGTCCCCCGAACATAGAGGGTCGAGGGCAGGTTCCCGGGCTCCAGAACCCTGACAAAAGGAGCTCTGGCATAAGCTTTCCGAAAGAGGTGGCTTACTTCCTCGTTGCTCAGGCTGCTCGAGAGCCTGGCGTAGAGGGTAGTGAGAATTCCCCTGGACATGGGCACCAGATGGGGGGTGAAAACCACCTTTATAGGTTCCCTGGCAATGCTGCCGAGCTCCTGCTCGATCTCCGGTGTATGTCGGTGTTCTCCCACCTTGTAGGCTCTGAACCCTTCGTTGGTCTCGCAGAAGTGGGTAATCAGTGTTGCCGCCCTGCCGGCGCCGCTTACTCCTGATTTGCAATCGGCGATCAGGCTGTCTAGAGCCACCACGCCGCCTGCCACCAGTGGGGCAGCCGCGAGGATGACCCCGGTGGGATAACAGCCCGGATTACCCACCAGCCGAGCAGATCGGATCTCATCGGCATGGATCTCGGGCAGCCCATAAACCGCTGCGGGCAGAAGATCTCTGGCTGTATGGGCCTGGTACCATTGTTCGTAGGTTTCCGGATCGCGGAAACGAAAATCGGCACTCAGGTCCACAACCCGTTTCCCTGCCCGAAACAATGGAGCCACGACCTCCATGGCCGTCTTGTGGGGCAAGGCTACAAAAATAAAATCGGTCTCCCGCAGCATTTTCTCGAGATCCAGGGCCTCACATACCAGAGAACATGTCTCCCGCAGTGCAGGGAAAATCGTAGCAATTGACTGGCCTGCGTAGGTTTGGGAGGTAACGGTGGTGAGCCGTACCCGAGGATGGTGCTGGAGCAGCGCCACAAGCTCGAAACCGGTGTACCCCGTACTTCCGATCACCCCGACACGCAGCTTCACCATTGACCCCTTTTTTTGAGAAAAACGGAAAGGTGACTCCTTCGACTCCCCTGTTCATGGCCTGACACTGGAACACACGGGACACCCTGGCCGGGTACAGATACCGGAGGAAAGGCCGTCGTGGCTCTTCTGAACCACTGGCGGGAGGCCTGAGCACTTCCGCAGCTGCGGAAGTGGGGGAGCCCCTGGTCCAAATTTCCTACCACAAAAAAAGGAGGGCTCCAGACCCTCCTCCATATTTCCGAGCCCTTGTCCAACTATCTTTTCGAATATTGGAATCTGGCTCTGGCGCCAGGCTGGCCGTACTTTTTGCGTTCTTTCACACGTGAGTCCCGTGTGATGAAAGCTGCCTTCTTCAAAATGCTACGGTATTCCGAATTTATTTCCAGCAGGGCCTTGGAGATGCCGTGTTTGATCGCTCCAGCCTGGCCTGATATACCGCCACCTCGAACATTTACGAAGATATCATAGTTGTCAAGGTTCCCGGTCAACTCCAAAGGTTGACGAATGATCATCTTGGCGGTTTCCCGCTTGAGATACTCATCAATAGGCCGCTTGTTGATGGTAATGTTCCCCTCTCCCGGCTTCAGCCACACGCGGGCAACACAAGTCTTTCTCTTGCCGGTGGCATAATATTTCTCCTCGGTCATACAGTCGCTCCTGTTATCAATAGGGCAGCTCCAGCTTCTCGGGCTGCTGGGCCTCATGGGGATGATTCGGCCCGGTGTATACCTTCAGCTTCTTGTAAAGCCTTCGCCCGAGCCGATTCTTCGGCAACATGCCCCACACCGCATAGCGAACCAGGTCTTCGGGTCTTTTTTCTCGCAGCTTCCTGGCGGTAAGTGACTTCAACCCACCTATGTAGCCCGAATGCCGATAGTAGGTCTTCTGCTGCCACTTGTTCCCGGTCAACCGTACCCTATCAGCGTTGATGACCACAATAAAGTCCCCGGTATCAACATGCGGGGTATAGATGGGCTGGTGTTTGCCACGGAGTCTGCTGGCCACCTGACTCGCCAGTCGGCCCAGCGTAAGATCGGTGGCGTCCACCAGATACCAGCGGCGATTTTCCGGGACCTTCTTTGCACTCGATGTCTTCATGTTCCCGCTCCAGAGAGAAATAGCAAAATATACTACATAAACAAGGAAGCTGAGTTTTGTCAAGCGGTTTTTGTGTCCAGCAGTCTCAATCCCTGCTCACCAGGGTCTGGGGTTGCAACTCACCCACGCCGTAGAGAGTGAAACCCACCATTAATCTCCGGTCATTCGGCTCATCCGTGTAACTCAGAGAAACCCCCCAGCACTGCCTGCTCAGGTGGAACACATATTCGGTTTCCAGGTTCTGATCCTGCTCGAAGGAGTAGTTACTCCGAACACCAAAGGAGGCGCCGTCCCAGAGTCTGAGGTTGAGCCTCCCATCGATCTCTGACAGCGTGGTTCGCCCATCCTCTTCCCGGTTCTCCCGGTAGTCGATTTTCATCGAATCGCCCCGTTGATCCCGGGCCCTGGCTAGCAGCTCATGGCGTTTGAAATCTCCATCATAGGGCGACCACTCGCTCTGATAGGTAAGTTGGAAGTAGCGCTTCGGCATTATATCCAGCTCTATGGTGACATTGGACAAGGGCCGGCGGAGGCTGGTACCAACCTCTCCCTCTCCCTCGGGCTCGGTGAGATCATAGAACTGGCTGAATTTCAGTCGGCCGAAATCTTGATACGAGACCTCTCCGGCCTCTCCCTCAAGCCGGGCGGTGAAGAAATTCATCAGGCTGTAGCCAATACGGCTCCTGCTGCCGATCCGGTCGGTAGCCTCGTCAAAAAGAGGGAACTGCTCCTGGTTCACCGGGGGGATATATTCGTAGACAATCTCCGGTCGCACTGCGTGCTCGGTTTTGGTCCAGCCGCCACTTCCCATGTCGAAGACTCGGCTCAGCTCTGTGGATGCCTCCAGTCGCCCGTCAAAGAGTTCTCTGCTCTGAAAGGTCTTCTCTTCGACGCGCGTGTCTTCGGGCTCGTCGAAATCCTCTGTCATGTATACGGTCTCCCGCCCCCCTATGGAGGGCTCCAGTTCCAGATAGGGACCGAGGCGCAGGGGCCAGGCCAGTCGAGGGTGAAGGTCCAGCCTGTGGCCATGGGTGCCCTCGCGCCTCCAGTAATTCCCGTAGGAGGCATCCGCCTGGTAAAACAGAGGGCCGCCCAGCAAGGGCTGCCGGGCGGCACTGTAGTGGATCAGGGGAAGTTGCTGGAGTGTGAACTCGTCCTGGGCCTCGTTTAGATTGTCGAAATAGTGGAAATCGGCATGTATCGAATGGGCCGCCCAGTTTTTGTTCAACTGTAGTGTTGATTCTCGAATGGTACTGCTCTCGTCTGTGAGCAGATCCCGGCCGAAGGTCTTTTCAAAAACACGATTGGACTCATCGAAGCTGCTGAAGCCTGTTTCAAATTCCAGCAGGTAATCCCGGTCACTGACAAAATCCAGATCAAGCTTTCCCTGCACCTCACGGGGCAAAAGGAAGTCTTGCTTGGAGCGCCACCACCAGCGGTTCTGGTATTCTCCCGAGAAGCCGGGGGAAACTTCCCTCAGGTTTTCGCGGCGCAGGGATTCGGCCTCTTCTTGATCGCTGAGATAATCGAAGCGCAGTATCCCCTTGCTTTTCTCACCGGTGGCATAGCGGAATTCCACTCCCGGCATCAGGCCCCGCTTGTCCATATAATGGGCGTAGAACGTCGCATCGGCACTCTCATCCATGGCCCAGTAAAAAGGAAGGTCCACATCGTAGCCCAGCAGCTCGGATCTTCCCAACCGGGGCGGCAGAAAACCCGACTGTCTCGTCTTTTTGGCCGGGAATACCAGGTACGGCACGTAGAGAAGGGGCAGAGGCCCCGCATGGAATCGGGTGTGGCTGGCAAAACTGTAGCCATCCACGGTGACTTTCAGGTCCCTGGCCCGGAAATGCCAGCTTGGAGGCTCTCCGTCGCATGTGGTGAAACTGGCCTTCTCCAGGTGATAGCTCTGCGGACCCAGCTTTTCAATGAGTTCCCCGCTGAAGTAGAAGTGATTTTCGGCCAGAAATCCCCTCCCCTGCTCGATGGTGCCGCACTGCTTTTCCAGATCCAGAACTGCCCGCTCACCTTCCAACCAGTCGTTTCCCTGGGCGATGCGGACGCGGCCTTCCAGGATGGCGTGACCGGCGGCCGAGTCCAGACGCATCCGGTCTGCTTTGATGGAGCGGTCCTGGGACCACAGGTGCACGTTCCCGCTGGCGGTATAGACGTCCTCTCGCTCGGAATGGGTACATCGATCAGCCTTGAGATGCCACACCGAGGCGGTATCAGATGGAGCAAAGAGGCTCTCCGCTCCACCCCGGGCGGACCCCGGAAATCCGGAGTTGAGCAACAGAGCCAGAACGAGGCAATGACCGATATGTCTGACGAGACCCCTCATGATCCGCCTCGTTTAACAAGAAGTTCAGAAGTCGTTGGCTGGTGCTTTTGAGACGAAAACTCTGCAGTTGTAATCATTGAGCACGTGCAGAGACAACGGGACCTTGCCTCGTGGAAGGACCGCATCAAAGTTGCACATGACCCTTTCGGGCAGATCCCGGGAGCGGGAGCACTAGATGGGGGAATCTGCCCCGCTGCTGCATGCGAAAATCTCTTTGACCTCACCGATAAAGTAAAGGGAACCGGTTACAAGGACGAGATCCTCCTGGCGCGCCAGGTGCACGGCCTTCTCCAGTGCAGCCTGTGCCGATCTGATCACTACAGTGCGCTCGGCAAAGCCTCCCGCCAGCTTCAACAGTAATCCCGGCTCTGCCCTCCTTTCATATCGAGGTCGGGTGAGGATAAGGCGTTCTGCCAGCGGAGCCAGTTTGAACAGCATGCGGCGGAGATCCTTGTCAGCCATTACTCCCAGGACAACAATCAGGCGCCTGTAGGTGTATGCCTCCTGTAAGGCCTGGCATAAGGCCACTATGCCTTCATAATTGTGAGCCCCATCCACCAGGACAGGAGGACGGCGGCTGAGCCACTCCAGCCTTCCTGGCCAGTTGGTCCTGGCCAGACCCCTGCTGATCTGCTCGGTGGTCAGCCGGAAGTGATCAGCCCGCTCCAGCACTTCAAGGGTGCCAAGCGCGGTGGCAGCGTTGGCTATCTGATGGCGACCGGCCAGCGGCGAGTACAAGTCTTCCAGACGCCATCCCAGACCGCGATAGGCAAAGCGCCCCTGCCCCAGGGTCCGCACCTTGATCTCACGGCCCACCCGGTAGCATGGGGCTCTGGCCTCCATGCAACGAACCTTGATCAGAGCGAGGACGTCCGCCCGGTTTACCGCAGTAACCAGCGGCACCTGCTCCTTGATGATCCCTGCCTTTTCCCGAGCGATCCGCTTCAAAGTGGAGCCCAAAAACTCCTGATGCTCCAGGGAGATCGTGGTGATGATTGTGCTCTGGGGCTGGATTACATTGGTGGCGTCCAGCCGGCCGCCCATCCCCACTTCCAAAATGGCCCAATCCACCTGCTTGCTCGCAAAGAGGCTCAGTGCCATGGCCGTGGTCATCTCGAAAAAAGTGGGCGGCTCCCGCTCATCCACCACCCGCCTTACCCCTCGGAAGACCTCCAGAATCTCCTCGTCTTCCGCTTCCTGGTCATTTATGCGAAAACGTTCATTAAAGCGGAGCAAGTGGGGCGAGGTATAGAGGCCAACCCGGTGGCCTGCCCCGCTCAGAATGGCGGAGAGCATGGCTGCAGTGGAGCCTTTCCCGTTGGTGCCTGCTATGTGAATGGCCTTCAGGTTTTCGTGCGGATTTCCCAGTCGCTGTAACAGGTTCCTGGTGCTGGAAAGACCGAATTTGATGCCGTACTTTTGCAAATCATAGAGATAGTTGATGGCGTTGTCGTAAGAGGACGAATACACCTTGTGGTTTCTCCGTTGAACGGTACCCCGGATTTCACCGGGTACCGGTATCATATGGAGGAGACGCGCTCCAGCGGCGCATACTCCAGGTGGAGCAACCTGGAGTGTCCGTCCTCGAATCGGACCCGCACCTTGAATCTGTCCGCAACCCCGGTCACCATTCCTCGGCCGAAATAGGGATGACGCACCACATCACCCGGAGAGAACGCCCCTGCCGCCCGGCACTCGATATCCGGGGCCTCGCCCCCGGCCGGGCTAGACACCTCAGCATGGTCAAAATACCTCTCCAGCGACAGGTGTCGCAGAAAAGGGGACAGCTGCACCGTTCGCAGGCCGCTACTTCGATCATAGACCCGTTGGGGACAACAAATGCCCAGAAAATCTTTGGCTCGGGTCACCGCCACATAGAGCAATCGCCGTTCCTCCTCAAGCATATCTTCATCGGCATACGCATAGCTGGAGGGAAGGCGTCCCTCCACAACCGAAATCAGAAACACGGCTCGCCACTCCAGACCTTTTGCCGAATGGATGGTGGACAGGGTGAGATGATCCTCTGCCAGCAGCGGATGCTCTGGAGGAACATTGCTGCTGGGCGGCTCCAGGGCTATATCCGCAAGGAAGTCCTCCATTCGATCATACTTCGTGGTCCAGTCCTGCAAGTAGTCCAGTTCCCGCAGTCTTTTTGGGTGGTCGTCGTATTTGCCCGTCAGTATAGGTTCATAATAGGCCCGCACCGCCCGTACCTGCTGGCTCACGGTGAGCCCCGGCCTGGAGAGCTCTTCGAAAAGATCCAGCAACCGGTGAAGACCGTGGCCTGGTGGGAGCTTGCGCGCATATGCAGCCAGTGTATCCAGGGCTGGCTTGTCTTCGCTCAGATGGGCGAGGATTTGTTGACTGCGCTTGCTGCCCACCTGGTCGACGAGCAGCAGCAGTCGGTTCCAGCTGATCCAGTCCCGGCGGTTTTTCCAGGCACGCAGATGGGCCAGGACGTCCTTGATATGCGCAGATTCAGCAAATTTGAATCCTCCATACTTCACAAAAGATATTCCGCACCTGGTCAGCGCTACCTCCAGGTCGAACGAGTGATAGCTCGCCCTGAAGAGCACCGCCATCTCCTTCAGCGCCACCCCTTGACGGTGCAACTCCTGGATCTTCTGACAGACGTATGCAGACTGGGCACCTTCGTCCGCGGGTGTAACCAGCAAGGGACGAGCCCCCTCGGCTCTGTTGGTGTAGAGACATTTGGTATATTTTTCCCTGGCCGACATCATTATTCCATTGGCCACGTCAAGGATTGGCTGGACACTGCGGAAATTCTCCTCAAGCCTGAAGACGGTGGCCTCGGGAAAAACCCGCGGGAAATCAAGGATGTTACGAAAATGAGCCCCGCGAAACGCATATATCGCCTGGCTGTCGTCGCCCACAACCATAACGTTCCCGTGGACTCTGGCCAGAGCCCGGACGATGTCGGCCTGGAGTCTATTGGTGTCCTGATATTCATCCACCAGAGTATAGCGGTAGCAAGACGAGAGCTCCCGGCAAACATCATCGTGCTCCCAGAGCAGAGCTCTCAGATAGACGAGCAGGTCATCAAAATCCATCATCTGATGCCGCCGCTTGTAAGGTCCATATCGGTCCCAGAGCTCTGCCAGTTCCTGCTCGTAGTTGAGGAACTGCTGGTATTCACCTCTGAGCACCTCCCGAAGAGGCACGCCGCGATTCACCGCTTTGCTGAAGATCTCGAAAATGGTCCGTTTTTGCGGAAATCGTCGGTGCCGCTCACGAAAGCCGAGGCGCCCTGCCAGGAGACCAACAACATCTTCGGCGTCGCCCCGGTCGAGGATGCTGAAATCGGAATGAAAGGAGAGCTTCTTGCTATAGCGATGGAGTATCCTGTTGGCCAACCAGTGAAACGTGCCGCCTACCACATGTTGGCAACGTCCATCCAACATCCCGACGGCTCTGGCGATCATCTCGTTGGCGGCCTTCCGGGTAAAAGTAAGCAGCAGGATGGAATTGGGGGTCACCCCGTGCTCCACCAGCCAGGCCACCCGGTAGACGAGGGTCCGCG
>JBKHJD010000042.1:0-11744 GCA_046538315.1 Syntrophobacteria bacterium | reverse complement strand
GAGTCAGCCTCCACTGAGGGATGCAGTACCACGGCGATATTGTGGACTGTCCTGGGAAGATCCTTTACTGTTTCAAGCAGAGCGACGGCCTTGGCAACCTTCAGCGGCATTTCATCGCCAGGGAGGTGCTTTGGCACATCGTCTACCTCTCGCGTGGTCTCGGTTGGAAGGAGGTTACCCAGATAAAGCAACTCGTACACCTTGTCCAGGGTGACCAGACTGCCAATCGGAGCATCGGCCAGCATGGTCCGGGGGTTGATCATCACTTCCTGGGCCTGTTTGATAATGGTGCGATTGCTGCCGCCGATGTGCCGGTGAGCGCCCCGTTTCAAGCGAAGCCCGGCGACGATATCGATACAGAGATCGATCTGGTAGGGGAGGTAGGGATAGAGATTGACAAAATCGCTCTTGTTAATAGACGTCTCCCTGCTGGTGCGCTCTAGAGAACAGAACATCTTGAGCCGGCCCTCGTTGCCATCGTAAAGGGCCTCCAAGAGCGCCTTGCCGTTATCGTTTTTGTCCAGGATGCGCTTTCCCGTCACCTCTGAGATGTCTGATTGCTTCAAATCGATAGGAATCCTGAACCTCTCCTGGAGTCTGGCCAGCTCGATTTTTTTGGAATCCAGCGCATCGACGATCTCGTTAAGCTTTTCCTGAGAGGTAACAACTATCCAGAAAGGCGAAATAGCCTTTTTCTGTTCGACACGGTTTTTCCCCTCTTTACCAAAAGCCTGAACCACGGCCTGTAGATCAAGCATTTTGTCAACGCTTCGGGAGACATATTGCCCTACCTCATCGATGATGAAGACGATCGCTTTTCCAGACATCCTCCTTTGAGCCAGCTCGAATGCCATCTCCGCCAGCTTGTTTGCCGAGACATCTGCACGACCTGACCCTACTGACTGAGCGTAGGAATCCGTATGCGGGTAGTTTGCGGGGTCAAGGGCGTGGAGAGCCGCACTGGCCTCGTTGATAGCCAGGCCGAGTTTTCGACGTACCCCCCAGTCCTTTTTGTGAACCTCTTTAAACTTTTCCAGAAAATCGTCCAGACGACCGTCGCCCTCCAGAGTAATCTCCAATTCAGCCAAATCGAAGTCTTCCGCGTAACCCAAATCCCGGAGGAGGGCCTTGTACATGACCTCGGTGATACGTTCGCTTGCCGTACGGATGCCCCGGTCCATCGAGACATCAAAGATTACAGCGTGTGTGGGCAGGGTCGTATTGATGACATCAAGGAGACCGCTGATCTTTGCGTCCTTTACATTCTCCTTGAAGATCTCACTGGCTGACCTGCCGCGGACCGTTTTCGCAGCTAGTGTGTATCCCAAAATCTTCGCAAATGATGACTTCCCTGACCCGAAGAAACCTGATACCCAGACGGCAATTCCTTCTCTGGGAACTTTGGAGACCTGGATGATCTCGTCGTATACGAGCCGGAAATGGTCTTTGATGGAATCGGTGACCACATATTCCTCCAACTCGTTGAGCACTGTCTGTTCATGCGCCTGGTCTACCTTTATAACTTCTTCTATCTTGCGGTCTATCGGTTTGGAGAAAAGTCCTCTAATGGTTTCCATTACTCTCCCCCGTAGATTTTTACTCGATAGTTATATGCACTCATGTTTCCTCTCTCTGGCAAGTTCATGAATCGCAAATCCGTCTTTCCTTCTGCTGTGCCGGGGTAAAACAGGATAATAGGGACCATGGTTCTACCATGCATCTGATCCAGCAAGGTCGAGCACCTGTAGATGCCAGGAGCCAGGGCACCGGCACGTACCAGAAAGACGATGTCAGTTGCAGGGTCAAGGTTCTCCATACGCTTCTCGAGTACATCGGGTAATGGCATAAAGTCCGTGTCAGACAAAAGGCTGTAAATGGTTCGCTGGACTCGATCAAAACCAAGCTGCTCTTCTTCCGCAATGATCGCCTCGAGACCCTCGGTTTCATGGATCACTTTCCAGAGGATCTCTGCAAGGGAAATGAGGGTGACCCTTTTCTGGTGATTTTGTTCCAGGGAGATTGCCAGAAGGCGTATTCGCTTGCGGAATGGAAACTCGTCCCAGGGGTCATAACGAAAGATCGCAAAGGGAAGATCGTGGTATGCGCTGATTCTCAAAGGGGTGCTTGTCAGATCCTGTTCAAGCGTTGTGAGTTCTTTTTCCAGCAATGACATCAGCCATTTCCTCCAAAGTACCGGCTTGGAAATCAATCCGGTAAAGCCCGCCGGCAGCAGCGTAGCGAAGCAGGCCATGCTGATGGGCATCCAGAAAAAGCCTTTCTACAACCGGCGTTTCCATGAGGAAAAGTTTCCAGTCTGAGTGGCCAATCAGGCGCTGCGACGAACTGCCAAGAGAATGGAGTACATAGGCGAGAAAGGCAAACGACTCAGTAGGAATGTAGATGGGAGCGACCCTCTTTCGGGCGGCTCCCTCAAGAATGCCAAAATCTCGAAGAGCAGCGAGAAGCCCCCGGGCGACCTTGAGCGTCACGGTATCAGTCCATTTTTGGCCCTGCTCCCTTAGCTGTTTCTTGATCCAGAGAGAGGTTTCATCCACCCTTATGGATTGATCCGGATTCCTGGTTCGGGCAAGGATCTCCTGGGTGACAAAGTCGTAGAGGACCTGCTCACTCCGCGCAGTAATCCAGTAATAGACCGGTTTGAGAATCTCCAGGGGAATCTCACGGTCCTCCAGGGGTCTAACAATTTTCCATGCTTCAGGTGGATTCCCGTTCAGGAAACGCTGCGAAAATGCTCGCCGGTAGACATCAATCGCTCGGGCCCTGGTGTTCTTGCCTAGGAGGTTGTCAATAATAATACGCTGACGGTGCTTTCCATCGCCTTCCTCACGAAATGAACGAACGAGGGCCCGCATATCTTCCAGCAATGCACCTCCTTTTTGGAGCCGGGATGTGTAAGCCTTCTTTGGATTTGCCTCCTCGCGACCTGGTTTCTGGACCCTGGATGGCTTTTCCAACAGATTTTCCCCCTGTGATGAAAAGATGCTGAAAATAGATAGCCGCTGACAGCAGGGGTACTTTACCACAGGTGCGGTGACAGATCAGGTCAAAATAGTTAACCTTTCTCGACCTCCTGAGCTATTTTCGCATAGCGCATAGCGCCAGGCGCATAGAGCATGCGAGGGAGACGCGCTGGACGGGCAAGGCGAGAGGCCGGGCAAGCAGCCTTCAAATCTCGCCTGCTGTTCTCGCCTCCGATCCATACCGTTTGAGACAAGCACTCAACTCCCGGGCGATTTCCCTTCTGAGGTAGCCCGGTTCCAGCAGTTCGGCATTATGTCCCCATGACATCACCCAGTGCTTGACTTCCTCAGTGCCGGCGACTTCGGCCAGAAAGATAATGGAGCCATCTTTCTGGGATTCGATCTTCTGGCTGTGGTGCCAGATTTTCTCTTTGATGTAGCCGGCGACTTTCTTGTCAAAGCGGATCTTCACCCTGACCGGCCTATCGTGAATTACTCTAAATGGGCTCTGCATATAGTGTTCCAGGTCGAAGTCACCGGGGACCTCGAAAGTCTCGTTGGTCACGCTCAGCATCTTGATGCGGTCCAGGACGAACATGCGGACTTCATTCCGGAGGTGGCAGTGGCCGATCAGGTAGAAGGTGCCGTCGAAGAACATGATGCGGTAAGGGTCCACCCGGCGGCGGTTTTCCTCCCCTTCCCTGCTCATGGTGCGGTAGATAATGTCGATGGTCTTGCGGTTCACTGCAGCGTCGTTGATCTGCTTGATGATCTCACGGAAACGGCGGTAGTCCTTGTAGGGCTTGAGGCCGATGTGGAGGGTTTGCTCCACTTTGTCCATGTACGTCAGGGATTCGGGGGGAAGGGTGGTCTTGATCTTCTGGAAGAGCGATTCCAGGCAGTCGTAGAACACGGTGCCGCGGAAGACCTTGATCAGGTCCCGGCAGAAGTAGAGGGCCATGAGCTCGGTGAGGGTGAAGGGAACGGGAATCTTGTGCTTGTACTCGTCTACCACGGACCAGAGCCCCTTGCCGTCGACGCGCTCCGAGTAGATGGGAAAGCCCGCCTCCTGCAAGGCCTCGAGGTCGCGGTAGATGGTGCGAGGATGGCAGTTTTCCTCCTTGACCAGCTGGGCGACGGTTTTTCCCTGTTTCGATGAGACCAGGGTCTGGATGATGCGCCATTGGCGGGTTAGCTGGTCGCCGCGGGCCATTTCGACCTCACTATGCACTATGCATCAGGCAGTGGGCACTCCTCATGGGGGTACATGGTCGGGGAGTTGGAGTGTCAGGGCATCATGGCGTCGTAGAGTCAAAGCGTCGCAGGGTCAAGGGTCACAGTGGCAATAGTCCAGAACGGAATAATGGTACCTTTATCAAGCGAAAAACCCCGCCTCCCTGATCAATCCAGGGTGCGGGGTCGGTGCGCGCCGACAACTCAGATCCATAGCGGAATTCCCCAAAAGCTACCCAAACTTACCTTTCTGGTATCAAAAAGCTTTCCATCTTGCAAGGAAAATGCCGGGCGGTGGACGGAGCGATTCACTATGCACCAGGCAGTAGGCACCGAGGGGCAATGGGGAAGCAGGGTGAGAGGGAGAGGGGGGTGACACGGGGACGGGGTGAGGGGGTGACGGGGCGACAGAGTGCAGACCAAGCACCAGGCACCCGGGACAGTGAGACGATAGAGTGTCAGGGAAGTTCCAGGAAAAGTCTTTCCAAATGGTGCTCAACATCCAGGGCCCTTGCCCATTTCTCAAGGTACTTTCTATCCAGCTTTTCTCCCTGAATCGTGGCTACATTCAGCGCATCTACGAACTGCCTTTCAGGGCATCCAAGTTTCGACCACTCGAGTTTGGCGAGGATGACATCTTCCGCCGTGGCAAACCATCGCTGCTCACCCAGATAGTTTGCTTTCTCACGCCTTGCAAACTCTTCCTGGCTGAATGCTCGCTTCTTTTTAATGATCAGGTCGACTTTAAAACCCGTCTCCAGATGAATAATGTTAAACATCCTCTCCCTTGCAAGTGCCTCCCTTGCCGCTTCCGGGGTCAGGTAAAACTCCTCTCCCAGACTCTCCAGAAGTTTTTCCAATAATTGCCTGTCCACATCGATCACAACATCAGCATCATATGTCGCGCGAGGGACACCATGCATATTACTGGCAAACGAACCGGTGACCATGTACGGGATCGAGCATTCGTCGAGTTTGGAAAGCGCCAGTTGGAGGGCCTCCTCCGGGGTCATGGCAAGATACCCTCTGCCTCCGGATAGGCCGCATGGAAGAGATCGGTGGGTAACGTCAGTCGTATGACAGCCAGTTCTGCTTGCCGTGCCGTGTATTCTGGATGTCGTTTGTGTACTCCCTCCAAAAGAAGTCTGCGGGAGGCCCTGGAAAGATCGATTGCGGCCTGCAATCGTCCTTCGGGGCCCATCCGTCTGAGAACCTCAATCTGAAGAGTCGCCGCAGCCTTTGAAGTATCTGGAGCTCTCATGACCCTGCCACCGTTACCTGGAAAAGTAACTACATCCCAGCTAAGCTATCGTTGTCTGGATTACGTGTCAAGGGCGCTTTGGCTGAGGGACGGGGAGCGATTCACTAGGGAGTAAGCAGTAGGCACTAGGCACGGGGCACCCCGGGGGACGAGGGAATGACGGGGTGAATACACTAGGCACTAAGGACCAGGCACTAGGCACCAAGATTCACTATGCAGTAGGCAGTAGGCACCGGGGCCAGCGGGAGGACGCAGGGGACGGGACGAGGGGAGACGGGGTGACACGGGGGGCCGGGATGACGGGGTCACAGGGGTGATACCTGTGCGCAGGATTGTTGCAGTGACGGCGCTGGGTCTCTCGTAAAGGCGCCCCAGTACGATCTTCCGAACCTACGGGGCAAGTAAAGTACGCAAAGGGGTACGGGCTTCGCCTTGACTTGCAGCCACGAACTCGGATCGATGAGAAGGCTCCGCCTCTGGAAGTGTTCCGATGAATCGGAACGCTCCGGGGAGTGCTCGAACACTGAGAACAAGCAAGCTTGCTCTCGATGCTCGACGACTCCCCTTTGGCCTTCTCACCGATCCTCATGTGCATGGCTGCCCATTCATCACCGCAGGTGGTTCATCCCTTGGCGGCCTTTGCGCCTTTGCGTGAGACACGCCAGCCCTTTCACTGATCGTCATCCGTGGCTGCGCATCATTTACCGAAGGCTTTCTTACCCTGGCGACCCTGGCGACCCTGGCGGCTTTGCGTGAGGTGACCCGGTCCAGCACAGCGGTGGGTCAAGACCGACTTCATCTTGAAAAGTCTGCCGGAAAAGAAAAAGGCCCCGCCTCGGGGGCCTCGATGTGCAGATTTCTGGAGCGGGAAACGGGATTCGAACCCGCGACTTCAACCTTGGCAAGGTTGCACTCTACCACTGAGTTATTCCCGCTCGTTTTCTGTTGAGCTTACCAGAGCCTGCGGATTTGTCAAGGGCAAACCGGAACAACCGCGCCGACGAATCTCTTTCCTTCTTTGCCCTATGTCTCGCCGCCCTCACCGGAGTCTATCCCCTCACCCGCTACCAGCACATGCCAGAAACGGCGAAAATAGACAGCTCCGGACCACAGGGTCACAATCACCGCCATCCACAGGAAGACCATACCCACCGCATGAAAATCAATGCCGAAGTACTCGTAGTGCAGGAGCAGCCCGAGGACGGCTACAGTCTGGAAAACCATCTTCTTCTTGCCCAGATAGCTCGCAGTGATTGTGGTCCCTCCCGACGAAGCAATACCCCGCAGACCGGTGATTGCCAGCTCCCGGCCGATGACAACCACCACCATCCAGGCCGGAACTCGATCCAGAGGAATCAGCATGATCAGGGAAGCGGAGACAATGAGCTTGTCAGCCAGGGGGTCCAGAAACTTTCCGAATGTGGTTACCAGCTTCCGGCGCCGGGCGAAAAACCCGTCCAGAAGGTCCGTCAGCGAGGCCAGACCGAAAAGAATTGCCGCCAGGAAGCTGGTGGTTTTGCCCGGAAAGAAAAGAAGAAAAACGATGAGGGGGACGCAGGCAACCCGGAACAGGGTCAGACTGTTGGGGAGATTGCTGATGGATTCTCTGCGTTTGGGTGCCATGCCTTCAACTACATTTTCCATATGTACGACTTCCCGCGTGAATCTCGGAGGGGCATCTCGGTGGTCTTGCCCGGCCTCATACCTCGATAGGTGACTATACTCCGGGACGGCTCCGGATGTGAAGCGTTTTTTGCTCCACCGGCAGCAAACGGACCATTGTGAATTGAGGGAGGGTCCCCGTAAGAAAGATAAGGTGTGCCGCGCTCCGCTTGGCACACCCTACATGAGGGTACAACAAAGGTAGGGTGTGCTGAGCTGAAAGCCGCTCCCACAGGGAGGCCTGGATGGAGAACAGGGAGGGTTGAGCCCGGCAAAGCGTCAGGGGTTCTTCTCATGGTAGAATTTAAACTCATCCCAGTAGCGGAATACCCGATCTATGAAAACCCTGGTCTGTTCGAAGGGCGGAATGCGGCCGTACCTTTTCACCGCCCCCTCTCCGGCATTGTAGGCGGCCAGGGCCAGAGAGACATCGTTTTCAAAACGCTGCAAGAGCCATTTCAGGTAGCGAACCCCGCCCCTGATGTTTTCGGACGGGTCAAACGGATTGTCAACGGCCAGGTCCCTGGCCGTTTCCGGCATGAGCTGCATGAGCCCCTGGGCGCCGGCTCGCGAAACCGCACGGTGGTCAAAGTCGGACTCGGCTTTGATTACCGCCTTGACCAGGGAAAAATCCACTCCGTTTTCCCGGGCCGCTTCTTTTATCTCCCTGTCGTACCGGTGGAAGTACTCTTTGATGTCCGAACCGTGCTCGGGAATGAAGAGCCGGTAGCGGGGGTTGGTCGGGGTATTGGAAAAATGAACAACCCCGTGCTCATCCACGTAGCGGTAAATGTCTGCCCGGATGAGCCCGGGCGCCGCCGCAAGCAGGAGACCGAGGAGCATCCCCAGCAACGCCGGCTTGCGAACCAGGCATGCCGGAAGTCCACCCCGGGTGAACCGGGCGGCACCCCTATCTCTTCCGGGAAATGGGACCATGGCCATTCATTGCATCAGTGTGCTTCCACGCGCTTCCAGTCATCCATGAACTTCTGGATACCAACATCAGTGAGGGGATGCCGGGCAATCTGCATGATCACCTTGAAAGGAATGGTGGCCACATCGGCGCCCATCTGCGCCGCCTCCAGTACGTGCAGCGGGTGCCTGATGCTGGCGACCAGCACCTCGGTTTCAAAGATGTAGTTCTGGTAGACCTCGATGATCTGCGCTACAAGATCCATGCCAGTGTGTGAAATATCGTCCAGTCGACCGATGAAGGGGCTCACATAGGTGGCGCCTGCCTTGGCCGAAAGAAGGGCCTGGAGGGGAGAGAAAACCAGGGTGTTATTGGTCTTGATTCCTTCGGATGCCAGCCTGCGGGTGGCCTTGAGCCCCTCGGGTATCATCGGGACCTTCACCACCACGTGTTCGTGAATGGCGGCCAGCTCCCTCGCCTCCATCACGATACCTTCGGCATCCATGCTCACGGCCTCTGCGCTCACCGGACCCTGGACAACCTCACAGATCTCGTAAATCAGCTTCTTGAAATCAGCACGATTCTTACAACCTTCCCTGGCCACCAGGGAAGGATTGGTGGTTACCCCGTCAATAACACCCAGGTCTTTGGCTTCCTTGATCTCATCCAGGTTTGCGGTGTCGAGGAAAAACTGCATAGACGCTCTCCTTTCGCGTTCTCCCCTCAGCAATCTGAGGGGAGCGTCAGTGGTCCGTTGTCCGTGGTCCGTTGTATCACCAGTCTCGCAGGCTCGGGGCAGATCGAAGCCGGGTTGAACTTTTCCCTTCATGTAGGTGAAGTAGCGTATTTTCCGGTTGTGGCAACGGACAACTGACAACAAGCAACGGACAGGATCGTTGTGTCAGTGGTCCGTTGTCCATGGTCCGTTGTGTCACCAGTCTCGAGCTTTCCGTATCCCACACTTCAGACTGTGGGTTTGAGTGGTAAGGGGGGAGCTCAAGAAACTGGTAGAAAAAGATTCGCCTCCTTGAGATAAGGTGTGCCGCGCCCCGCTTGGCACACCCTACATGAGGGTACAACAAAAGGTAGAAAAAGTGAGTTATCGATCTTTTTCGCCTTTGCGTTCGGAATGCTCCAGAAGGTACCGGTCCCGGCAGCGCTCGCTGCAGAAATAGTATGTCTTGCCGCCCAGGCGAGCCGAAACTCCCTGCGAGGGCAGAAGGTAGGCCCCGCACTGGGGGTCTTGCACCAGTTCGGCGGTACCCGGGGCCTCTCTGGACCGGTCCGGACCTGCCAGGCTCCTGATCAGAGGCCTGAGCAACTTGTACAGGATAAAGCCGAGAAAGATAAAGACAAGAAGGCGTATCATCAGACAACCAGTACCTCTACCTGCTGGTTTGCGTCTTTCAGGCCGTCGCGAAGCTCCGCGACTGTTTTGCCGAGACAAGGATGGCGAAACCGGGAGGCAATTTCATTGAGGGGCTCCAGCACGAAGCACCGCTCGTGGAGAAGCGGGTGGGGAATGGAAAGCTCCGGTGAACGCATGACAAGATCGTCAAAAAAGAGCAGGTCCAGGTCAATGCATCGTGGTCCCCATTTGCATGTGGCGACTCTCCCCAGCGCTTTCTCGATAGCCAGCATCCGGCGAAGGAGCCACTTCGGCTCCCTTCGCGTTTGCAGCAGAGCCACGCCGTTGATAAAGAGGGGCTGTTCCAGAATGCCCACCGGGCCGGTCTCATAGAATGACGAGCACTTCACCAGTCTGCATGCCGGCAGCGCTGCCAGCTCCTCCAGGGCCCGCTTGCAGGTCGCCAGGCGATCACCCAGATTGGAACCGAACCCGATGTAGGCTTTATGTTCCTGCATGCTCAAGGTCGCTGACAGCAGCGCATCCTGGTTTCGCGGTTCTCCGGCGCAGGAAACCCGGGGCCGTCCCGGGCAGCTATTTCAATCCCAGCACGTGGTGCATATCGTACAGCCCGGGGGATTGGTTGACCACCCACATGGCGGCCCTCACTGCACCACGGGCAAAGGTATCCCGGCTGTGCGCCCTGTGGGTGAGCTCCAGCCGCTCACCCACTCCAGCAAACAGCAGGGTGTGTTCACCGACGATGTCGCCGCCCCGAATGGTCTGGATCCCGATCTCCTCGGGACGCCTCTCCCCGAGGTGGCCGCGTCTTTCATACACTCCCACCTGCTCCAGATCCCGTCCAAGGGCGGCAGCCGCGATTTGAGCAAGCTTAACCGCAGTGCCGCTCGGGGCATCCTTTTTGTGATGATGGTGGGCCTCGATGATTTCCACATCGAATCCCTCACCGAGCGCCCGGGCCATATCAGCGGCTATTTTGAACATGAGATTGACGCCCATGCTCATATTGGGTGCCTGGACACAGGGTATTTCCCGGGACAGGCTCCTGATGGAATCCATTTCCTCGGCACTGAAGCCGGTGGTGCCGATGACCATGGGCTTGCCTGCCGCCGCCGCCCGACGAAGGTGCTCCACAGTGGCCTCGTGGTGGGTAAAATCCACCAGCACATCCCCGCCGTCCAGAACCGAGAGCACATCAGGGGCAACCTGGAGCCCCAGCGGGCCCAGCCCTGCCACCTCGCCGGCGTCACGGCCCACGGCAGGATGGCCGCCCCGCTCGAAGGCGCCTGCCAGTGAAATCCCTTGCGTCTGTTCGATAGCGTGGATGATTCGGCCGCCCATCTTTCCGGCGGCTCCCGCAACGATTGCCTTGACCATGATATCCACCCCCTTTTGAACTAGGCACTAGGCACTAGGCAGTAGGCAGTAGGCAGTAAGCACTAGGTACCAGGCAGTAGGCAGTGGGCGCCGGGCATTGCTAGATGAGTCCATAGGCCTGCAAGTCTTTGCGGAGTCTTTCCAGGTTCGCCGGAGACATGGGAGCCAGAGGCAGCCGCACTTCGGACGAAACCTTCCCCATCATCTCCAGAGACGCCTTGACCGGCGCAGGGTTGGTCTCATAGAACATGGCGTGACAGAGGGGAAGCAAACGATAGTAGATCTCACGGCCCTTCTCCACGTCACCGGCCAGCAGTGCATTGCACATATCCGCCATGTCCCTGGGGGCGATGTTGGACACCACGGAAATAACCCCCTTTCCGCCCACGCACATAAGTGGAAAGGTAATGTAGTCCTCTCCTGAAACCACGGTGATCCCGTCGCCGCACAGCCGGATAATCTCGGTGATTTGCTTGACGGAACCGGAAGCCTCTTTGATGGCAACGATATTTTTTATCTCCGCCAGCCGGGCAACGGTGGCCGGCTCCATGTTTACCGCCGTGCGCCCTGGAATATTGTACAGCACAATGGGTATGTCCACCTCCTCGGCCACCTTTTTGAAGTGCTGGTAGAGACCTTCCTGGGTGGGCTTGTTGTAGTATGGACTGATCATCAATACTCCATCG
The DNA here is from genome assembly GCA_046538315.1 of Syntrophobacteria bacterium. GTDB lineage: Bacteria > Desulfobacterota > Syntrophobacteria > BM002 > BM002 > JBKHJD01. Next base: position 262 of record JBKHJD010000042.1, on the reverse strand, counting down.
GCCCCTACGTTTCTGGCATGGGCGGTGAGGCGGATGGCCTCGCTGGTATTGTTGGATCCGGACCCGGCGATCACCGGCACCCGCCCGTTCACCTGTCCCACCGCGATCTTCACCACCCGCTCGTGCTCCTCATGGGAAAGGGTGGCCGACTCCCCGGTGGTGCCACAGGGAATAATGGCCTGGGTTCCATTTTCAAGCTGGAATTCAATCAACTGCCGCAGGCCTTCCTCGTCCACTGCACCGTTTTTAAAGGGTGTAACAA
>JBKHJD010000304.1:0-2538 GCA_046538315.1 Syntrophobacteria bacterium | reverse complement strand
CGATCATACTGTGCAGACCGCGGCCGTCCGGAAAGCGGAGTCCATCCAGACCCATCACCAGAGCCGGAAACAGGTCTCCGTCTTTGTCGAAAGGAGTGGCCACCCCGATGGCATTGAGCTGGTCCATGGCCGGATGGTGGCGCGGCCGGTCGAGGAAGTAAGCGGTCATCTCGGAGAAATCCTTCACACCATAGGCGTCGGCAATGATCCGGGCTTCCTCTTCCAGGTTGGTGTCCCTGGGGTTGAACTCGGAAAACGGAGCTCCCGCCATCCAGCGCTCTACATAGATGTCCGGAAGGTGTCTCTTGAATCCTGACTCTGTAATAAAGAGGGCCGTAAGCGAGCTGTGAATTCCCTTGACCGATTTGGTTGTGCCCTCGATCACGTCCGATCCCATGGACAACAGGCTGACTTCTTCACCGAGACCCCGGCCGTAACCGCTACAGTGTTCTTCCTTTCCATACAGTGCGCCCACCGGGATGGTGGGGTTACCCCCGGCCTCCACTCCGGGCTTGACCCGGACCCCTTCGGTTATTGCACTTTCGATGATCACCTCCTCCCCCACATCGAAGGTCTCGGTGGTTATCTGAAGCACCTCGCTCATCACCTGGGCCGCCGTCCGATCATTGTGGCGTTTGCACCTGTTGATCACAGCCTTGGTCTGCTGCTCTTCGGGTACATTTTTCAAGGCGGCGAAGCCGTCGACAGCAACAGCTGCCGCAGGGAGGGCAGCCGCCAGAATCACTGCCTGGCGAAGCTGCTTGCTCCTGAACACTCCAAGGTTGGAGTGGCCGTGGACCTGGTCGTCAAGCACGAAAACCGTGCCTTTGGCAAGTTCAAGACCGTAGAAGCCCAGCACCTCCTGATGCCTCAAATTGAAAGTAGAAACCTTGTTTTTGCTCATCTCTATCGGCTCGTAGCGACCGTTGTACGTCAACCTCGCCTCAGCTATGTCGTATCGCAGCGGATAGCCCATTGGAGCACCTCCTCGTCCACCACCACCTCGCAGCACACAATACACTCACGCCGAATTTGCACCGGTTGCTGATCTGTTTGCCCTCGGATATCAACGAGAACGTTGGTAGGTTCCGACAAGCTCCGCCTTGCCTAGGATGTGGCCCTCCATTGCCTCTTCGAGCTCTGCCTTTGTCGGTGTTCCTAGATCCGGAAGCATAACGTCCAGGGCATAGAGTTTGTGAAAGTAGCGATGGCGGCCGATGGGCGGACAGGGACCACCATAGCCGGTACGCTTCCAGTCGTTGAGTCCTTCTTTGGCTCCCTGGGGAAGATTGCCCGGGTTGAGGCCTTCAGCCAGGGCGGTGACAGTTGGAGGGATGTTATAGAGCACCATGTGGACCCAGGTCATCTTCGGGGCAGCGGGGTCGGGAGCATCAGGATCATCTACAATCAGGACAATGCTCCTGGTTGCCTCGGGCAGATCCGACCACTCCAGAGGAGGAGAAATATCGTCCCCGTCACAGGTGTAGCGCACAGGAATCTCTCCATCCGGTGGAAATGCCGAGGATTTTATCTCCAGTGCCATTGCCGTACCTCCCTTCCTGTCTACATGTTCTGGGTACCTGTATGCACAAGGACAGCCGCGGTTAAAATAATACGTCCAGGCGAGTAAGTGGTAGCTACAGCTCTTCACCCGGAATTTCCAGACATTCCGGGGCTGGCATCCTATGATCTAAACTTAACACAAGACGCTGGAGCTGGTCAAAGAGCATTTTGTAAAAACGCTGGTATGAACGCCTTCGTTGGAACACGCGACTGCACCGATAAGACCGCGATTATTTCCTTCGTCGAACAGATAACCATCGAATCCACTTCCGGAATATGGCATTTTCTCTTGCGAATTTAGCCACGATCCTGTATTGTAGTTTTGTGTTTCATTGCCTGGTCTAAGTGAAAAGCCCAAGCCACATCACCAGGGTGTAACCTGAAGTAACGATACCCTGGCCATCAAAGCGAACAAGTAAGGAGGTAACCTGATGCGCGTGCTGAACAATGGACACTTGGTCACGATGGTTTTGGTTCTATTCTGCCTACTGGGATTTAGCCTCTTGGGATGCGCAACCACCTCACAGGTCCAGGCCCTTGAAGAGACAAACCAGCAAGCCCTGGACACGGCACAGGAGGCCCTGGCCGAGGCGCAGAGCGCTAAAGTGGCCGCTGCCGAGACGAAGACGAGCGCGGACAGGGCAGACAATGCAGCCTCCAGGGCCGAAGGGGCTGCGCTCCGAGCCGAGAGAGCCGCCGAAGCGGCCGAGGGCTCTGCCAGAAAAGCCGAACAAATGGCCGACAGGTGCGAGGATCTCTTCCGCCGCATGATGGCGAAGTAACGCCAGCAGCGGCGTTCGCCAGTCAGGTCCCATACTGCCGGCTGCTTGCCAGACATTCCCCTCATTGATTGGTCACGGTTGTGTCTTCGGACTGTTGACACTGCTCCCCGCTCCCATTTTGAATTCGGGAGACGGGGAGCATTTTGCCCGGCACCTCTGTGACAGGGGCGCGATCACCTCCTTTCACGTGCAC
>JBKHJD010000303.1:0-2545 GCA_046538315.1 Syntrophobacteria bacterium | reverse complement strand
GCACCGGGCAGATCCTCAATTACAAGAATGCCTACCGGAGCAAATACTTTAACCGGAATTTCGACCGCATTCATCATTATAGAACCAGGTCCCTGCTCACTGTTCCCATGCGCAACCGGGCCGGTGAAATCATCGGCGTCCTGCAAGCCATCAACAAGAACAACGGCGACCGCTTCGATACCGACGATATTCGATACCTGACCGCTCTTTCCGCCCAGGCCGCCATTGCCATTGAGAACTCCCGCTATTTTGCGGAAAAGAAGGCCCTCTTTGAAAACCTGGTCCATGGGCAGGCCATTGCAGTGGATGCTCGCGACCACCTGACGTCAGGCCACAGCCTGCGCGTGGCTGCCTACGCCGTGGCTATCGGCAAGGAACTCCACCTGGATCACGAGGAACTCGAACTGCTTCGCTATGCAGCACTTCTTCACGACCAGGGAAAAATCGGCGTTCCCGACAACGTGCTCCAGAAACCGGGACGTCTTACCGACGAGGAGTTCGAACAGATCAAGGGCCACGCCAGGAAAACCAAACTGATCCTCGGCGCTATTCGACACCTCTTCCCCAGACGGTTGCAGCGGATTCCCGAGATGGCGGCGTACCACCACGAGCGCCTTGATGGTACGGGATACCCTGACGGTCTCCGGGGCGAGGAAATTCCCCTGGGAGCCAGAATCATAGCCGTTGCCGACGTATTTGACGCCCTTACGGCCCCACGGCACTATCGACAGCCAGCGCCAGACGACGAGGTACTCGCCCTGCTCCATAGACAGGCAGCCTGCAACAAACTCTGTCCCCGTTCGGTAGAGGCCCTCAAGCGCGCTTTCCCTCGTATTGTTGCCAGACGCAACGAGCTCAAACGGCAACAGTATGAGGCCGATTCGGCCGGTGGGCTGAGCGGAATTGCCCATCTCCGGGCGATCAAGCCGTCCCGGGTACAGGCCGACTCCGGCCAGTCTTCGGTGGAAAAACCGCCGTATGAAACCCAGGGAAGCGGCAGGTTTTCGTCCGGTGAACTTTTTTGACCCACTGTTGTCTAATATCTAGAAATGGATACCAGACCGTTGGCTGAGCAAAGATCCTCCATCCAGAGAGATGAAGAGTTGGCCCTGGTTCGCCGTTGCCGGCGGGGAGACCAAGAGGCATTTGCCCGGCTCATGCACCGATACGAAAAGCAAATTTACAATTTCACCTATCGGATGTTGGGAAGCATACAAGAAGCAGAAGACCTCACTCAGGATATTTTTCTGGCCGTTTTTCAGAATGTGGAAAGTTTTCGAGCCGAGGCCAAATTTTCAACGTGGCTGTACCGAATTGCCCTGAACCGTACGCTCAATCGTCTCAAGTACCTTTCGAAGAGGAACTTTTTTGCCCGAGAGCACAACTGGATGAAATCCTGGAAGAGGACAGAGGTGGATGTCCTGGCCGGGCTTTCAGATGAGGCCCCTTCTCCGGAACAATGGACGGCAGCGCACGAGGTAGCTGCTCAGGTGCAGCTCTGCCTGAACAAGCTTCCTCCCCAGTCCAGAGAGATTCTGGTACTGCGGGATGTGCAGGGGTTTTCATACGAGGAACTGGGCGAGATGCTTTTATTGAACCAAGGTACAGTGAAATCACGCCTGTATCGGGCCAGATTAGCTCTGCAGCGATGCCTGGCGAAGAGGCTGCGATAACGTATGGACTGCCGGAAATGTCAATCACAATTTTCGGCCTATCTGGATGGTGAGCTTTCTCCAGAGGAACGCTCATCCGTGCAGTCTCACCTCCAGGAATGTCTGCTTTGTTATCGCCGCTGGAGCTCCTTGCAAAAAACGGTAGAAACTCTCCGGCAGTTGCCGCAACTGGAGCCGCCTGAGCATCTCAGTACCCGGGTAATGGCCGGGATCAATGAACGCCGGTTCCGTCAGCGACCCTGGTGGCCACGCCGTTGGCTGCCTTTGGGGGTCAGCCTGGCGGCTCTGCTGGCCGTTGCCGTCGTGCTGTGGCAGCTGACACGCCCGCCTCTGGGCGGAAACCGGATTTCAGCCGGCCCGCAGGAGAGCGTAGCGGCAAAAGAGGTCCCCGCCGAATCGCCAGCAGCAAGCGTCAATGCAAACAAGGGGAATTCCGCTTCCCCGGGACCGGTGGTGATCCTCAAGGTCAACGACTTCTCCAGGGCAGATCAACAGCTGGCGCCTTTGCTGCGTTCTCTTTCCAGCCCCGACATGCGGAACCGCGACCCTGCACGCTGCATTCGCTCCAGCACCGCCCGCATGATTAATATCCAGGTTCCAGGCAACTCGTACCCCCACCTCATCCGTGAGCTTCATAAGATCGGCCACCTGGATCACGACCAGCTCAACGGCCCTGCAATGGACGCCTCCCGGCATCATCAGGGCATCTCAGTCCGCATTGTGGTGGTGACTGACCATGACTAGGCAGTAAGGGGCGGGAAAGGCGGGAAGCGCTTCGCGGCGTTAGGATCGCTCAGCTTCGCAAGCGCTTCGGGATGAGGTGCGCTGGGTCTCCCCTGGGGTATCGTCCTCCAGGTGGTTGCGTTTTGGAA
>JBKHJD010000302.1:0-2548 GCA_046538315.1 Syntrophobacteria bacterium | reverse complement strand
CATGTTAACTGTCCGTTTTCGCAACATGAACATGGTTTCCCTGCCCTGTTCCCCCCTTTGCAAAGGGGGACTTCAAACCGCCATTTGGTGACTCGCTGTCAACACCGCTTCGTTGCAGCCACTTGCATCATTCAGCAACCACGCCTTCACCGCTCAACCCACAGTCTCAAGTATGGCGACAACTAGCCCGCCCGGGGAGGAAAAAAGGAGTTTCCGGATGGACCCTAGTGAATATAGCTAAGAATTTCAAAACTCAAGGTTGCCGGCGCCGGAATCTCCCGATCTTCAGCGTTGCCGAGCTCAAGCTGCCGAAAAGTGAAAGTCTTCTCAAGTTGGGCCATGAAACCTGTCAGCAGAGAGAAGGCTTCTCTTTCGGCACCAAAGACCAGCCCACGCATCCGAAGCTGCAAGAGGTCTTGCCCTTGAACATTTTTGACCTCCATACCCGTTAGAGCCAGGTTATCTGGAATCTTGTTACTTACGATTCGTAAAGCCGCAGCCAGCCCGACGATCCGGTGATCTACCTGGGGTAACCCGGCGAGCCTGGCATCCAGCTGCCTGTTTCTGTCTTGCAACCGCTGGTATTCCGCGAGGAGGGACTCATAGCGATCAAGTTCCTGGCTGCTTGCCGTGGCAGCACGCCGAATTGCAGCGATCTGCTTCTCGCCCTGCCAGACATACTGGCCCACGGGAAGCAAAAACAGCAGAGCCAGAGCCGCATAGGCCATGGGCGCTGGATAGTGCCGTCTTCTCCGGGTCTGCAATTCCGGGGGCAGCAGATTGTACGATGGTGTCAGCGGCAAGGCGAGGCCTGCCGCAATGGCTAGGGTCGATGAGTTCGAGGCCGCGCGTTGCATGAATACCTGACTTTTGGCGCTCACCAGGCCGGCAAGCGGATCCAGAAAATCCGCTTCAAGGTCAAACCATTCTGTAAAAAATGTACCGATTCCTTTGAGCTGGCTGCCACCTCCCATCAGCAGCAGCCGTGAAGGCGGCGCACCATGGTAGTGGTGGGCATAATATTCGAGTGATCTGGAGATGCCGGTCTCCAGTTTCTCCAGAACAGGCCGCATCCTCACTCCAAGCTGAGACAGAGGAATTCCTTCCTCGGTAGTGGTTTTGTCGTCTACCGCCGTGACTCCGTATTGATACTTCATCGCCTCAGCCCGTGCGGCATCTACAGTCACCTGTCTATCACCAACACGGTATACACCCGTCAATGCTTCTGTAATCGTGTCTCCGCCTATAGCCATGTCCCGAGAAAATTGCAGGATGCCATCCTGGAAAATGTGAATGCCGGTTTTGCAAGCACCCAGATCGATCACCGCCTGGGATCCCCTCTCGGCTCCCTCCCCGTGAGCTCCGAGCAAGACCTGGGCCAGGGAGTGCGGCTCGGAGAGCACACCCACACATTGAAGCCCGGCCTCGCGGAGCACAGCGGTTTTCTCCACAATGGTCTGTCGGGTTGCCGCGGCAGCTAGCACTTCTACGTTCGCTTCACTGTCATCGCCTCCTCCGGAAAGAATCTGGAAGGCCACTCCAGCATCTTCCAGGGGAAAAGGAAAGGCTTCCCGTGCCTGCCAACGTATAGCCCCTGGAATGTCTTCCTCGGGGATGTGCGGAAGCCTCAGACGTCTGACAGCGACCTCCTGGCCTCCCACAGCCACCACGGCGCGCCGGTTGGTGATCCCATGTTGTTGAAGCAGACCCCGGAGTTCGGCCGCGCAACTCGAAGCCTCCCCGGACCCGAGACCCATGGGTGCCAGGGCGCAGTGCACCAGTTCGCTCTCTCGGGCGGTGGAAAGCACTTCAACAACTCTCATCGAACGGTCGCCGATATCTATGCCCAGGTGACCCCTGGACGGGCGCTTGAGTTTACGGAGAAAACCTGGCATTGTTTTTGACCCCGATATGACATGCGGGCGATCAGGCTTTCTCTACATGATCGCCATTCACGTGACCAAGTCCCCAGGGTGGACACTATGCGGTCCTGCTCTCAAAGAGCAGGGGCTGTTGCAGTTCGGCCATCGCTCGCTCATAAGCAGCACGGTAGCGGAATCCTTGCCGGAGATACTTCCAGATAAGGCGCACCTTCTCCACTTCCGCTTCAGAGTAATAACGAAAGGTTTTCTCCCCCCGTTGCTCGGTTCTGGGTTTCACAAAGGCCTTCTGCTCGAGGTAATAGAGCTTCTGACGAGGAATTTCGACTTCGGCCACGACTTCAGATGTTGTTTTCATGATCCGTATCCAGCCAGCCGTTGAAAAGCGGTTAAATATTTTTATCTAAACTGAGCGATTTTCGAGACTTTGGGAAGCGTAAAGATTTTCCTCTCCCCCACAGGTCGTCCAATTTCAATTTTAGTTTTGTCCTCTGCAAAAGACAGGCCATGATAACAAACGTGAAAATTGTGCAATTTTAAATTTAAACTTGTACTTGTGCAACAAAAAAATAAATAATCCAGAGAGGAGCCGACTTTTTGTGATCACCGTTCAAAGGTCGCAATCACCACCCGCTCGGCTGTCCCCCAGGTACCGGTGGAGGTAGCGG
>JBKHJD010000301.1:0-2558 GCA_046538315.1 Syntrophobacteria bacterium | reverse complement strand
CTGGAAATCCATCTACCGGGGCACCTGAGGACTATTTCCGAGGCGCTCACTTTCGACCGCACCCCGGAGTGGTCCGAAGCGTTGAGAAGGGCCTTTGAGCCCCTGGAGGCAATCTCCATTGACTATGGGGTGATGGAAAAGGCGACAGAGGTCCGCTGCGTGGTTTCCCGGTTTACCTGGACCGATGTGGGAGGCTGGCTGGCCCTACGAGATTACCTCCCTCAGGACAGCAACCATAACTGCTTGCGCGGGCGAGTTGTGACCAGGGATGCCAAAGAGAACCTGGTATTTTGCGAGGACCCCAGCGAAACAGTATTGCTCGTTGGGGTGGAGAACCTGGTGGTTGTTCGTGCGGGTGGAAGAACTCTTATAGCTCACAAAGACTGCACGGAAAAGATCAAGAAGCTTGTAGAATCCATGGAGGCCGATCACCAGGATAGCAAGTGAGGCCGCCTGGAGAAGGCGCTCTGTGGTGCCGAAGGGGAGAGTCGAACTCCCACGGGGAAATCCCCCACTAGACCCTGAACCTAGCGCGTCTACCAGTTCCGCCACTTCGGCACGGCAAAATTAGGGTTGCTCCACAGGGACTTGTAATGTATAGTAAAGTATTTTGCCTGTCAAGGTATAATGTAGCACCGCTCGTTTCGGTAACTCCCAAGCGCTAGAGGGCCGCGTCATTCTCATGGAACTCATTAACGGTATCGATGCTATAAACCGACCGTTCCGCAATCCCGTCCTTACCATTGGCAATTTCGATGGGGTACACCTCGGCCATCTCAGCCTCTTTCAGCTCGCCAAGGAACTCGCCGAGACCTTGAAGGGTGAAACGATAGTCATGACTTTTCACCCGCATCCTATCAAGGTGCTCTGGCCGGACAACGGGCCGCCGCTTATCACTCTGCACGAACAGAAGACCCAGCTCATCAAGGAGGCTGGAATTGACGTCCTCATTGTCGTCGAGTTTACCCGGGAATTTGCCCGGATGACAGCCCACGATTTCGTTCACGACCTCATTCACCGAAGGATCGGTGCCCGTGCGGTGGTCGTTGGCCCGGACTACCGTTTCGGTTACAAAAAAAAGGGCGACATCGCCTACCTCACGGAGATGGCTCGCAAACTGGATTTCCAGGTGCTGGTGGCTCCTGATGTCATTATCGACGGCAGCGAGGTCAGTTCCAGTCTCATACGTGAATGCATCCTGGCCGGAGACATCAGGCAGGCCCGTCAGATGCTCGGTCGCGACTACCAGGTCACCGGCACGGTGGTCCCGGGCCGCGATCGTGGAGGCCGTTTGCTTGGCTTCCCCACCGCCAACCTGAGGCTTGTGGACGAACTCATCCCGAAACCGGGCGTTTACGCTACCGAGGTCCTGGTGGACGCCACGCTGTACCAGGGAGCCACCAACATCGGCTACAGCCCCACCTTCAAGAACGGAGTCCTCTCGGTGGAGACGCACATTTTGGATTTTACCGGTGACATTTACGGCAAGGGGATCCAGGTGCGCTTCATCCAGCGGCTTCGGGACGAGCGAACCTTCTCCGGCCCGCAGGAACTTACCGCCCAGATCCAGAAAGATGTCGAGAGCGCAAAAGAAGTACTGGCACAGAGCAAGGCCGGGCGGGAGAGCCAAACCTGAACCGGCGATGTGGGTCAACGACCCGTTGCTCTAGGAAGCCGCCAGAGATTGCGACCGTGCCGCTTCGGATCGATGGAACAGCCTGTCCTCCAAGGCCGCTACCAGGGGTCGAAGACTATCGGTATTCAGAGCCGAGATTGCAAGGCCCTGGTAGCGCCTGCACACGTTTTTTACATACTTTCCATCCTCGACGAGATCAAGCTTGTTGAATACATGGATTCTCCCGGTCTGATGCAGATCCAGCCCTTCCAGGATTTCCTCCACCGCTTGCATCTGCTCCTCAAACCGGGGGTTACTCAGGTCAATCACGTGAAGCAGAAGATCCGCGTGGCGGAGTTCTTCCAGGGTTGCGCCGAAAGCTTCCACCAGATCGTCGGGGAGGTCACGAATGAACCCGACCGTATCGGTGATTATTGCCTCCCGGTCCCGGGGAAACCGGAGCCTGCGGCTCGCCGGATCCAGCGTGGCAAAGAGCCGGTCCTCCACCTGCTCCTGGCTGTAGGTGAGGGCGTTGAGCAAGGTGGACTTTCCTGCATTGGTGTAGCCTATGATTGAGATGATGGGAAGGCCGGTGCGCAACCGCCGTTCCCGCCGCTGACCGCGTTGTTTGCTGATTTTTTTCAGCTGACCCTCCAGCCGGGCAATGCGGTCACGAACCCGCCGTCTGTTTATCTCCAGTTTGGTCTCTCCTGGTCCCCGACCGCCGATGCCCCCGGTGAGCCGCGACAGGGCATCATCCTTGACCACCAGCCGCGGCAGCATGTACTTCAACTGGGCCATTTCCACCTGAATCTTTCCTTCACGCGTCTTGGCCCTTTGGGCAAAGATGTCCAGAATGAGTTGCGTGCGGTCGATAACCCGAAGCTCGGTAAAATCGGTAATGGAGCGCACCTGCGACGGATTGAGATCCTGATCGAAAATC
>JBKHJD010000300.1:0-2560 GCA_046538315.1 Syntrophobacteria bacterium | reverse complement strand
CTACAATACTTGGCGGCGCCGTTCCCCTTTCATCACGTGGCAGAAATCCTCCGCAGGGACGACCTTATCAACTTAGACGCGGTACGCAAGCCCACCGCCAAAAAGATGGGCTTTGGTTCATGGACAGCTAACCGCGCTGGAGCCGCACCCAGGACTGAGGCGGTATATTATGTCTTTCCCTTCTTGGGAACCCTGGACAACCTGGATCGTCTTTGTCGGATACTTCTTTTGCAAACTTGCCCCTGCTTGGTGAGCATTGGATTGCGGCCTTATCGATTAACAGAAGTGGACGAGGCAGAGCTGGAGGAGCGCATCAGGCGTTGCGAAAAATATTCTCAGCTGACCTTGTTAGGGGATGGCGGACCGGAGCAGGTGGAGACTTTTCTGCGCAGTCAGGCGGCGGCTTTATATCGGCATTGCGCTCGGGAATACTTGCAGCTACAGGATGCAGCCTTCCTGTTGAAAGTGCAGGTATGTGCGCCCCAGCCCTTCGGGGCGGAATTGCCTGATATGTTAGGGGCCAGCATCACTGAGCATGCCGGGCAACCTCACCCGGCGTTTCAGGACGCAGTAGAAAGCTCACTGGTCGGAGGCTACCATGTATGTCTCCCCGGGAATGCAGAGGAGGAAGCGACTGCACTGGCTAATTTAACCAATATGTCCTTCATCCCCTGGGCGGAGGGGACTGCCCCGCCTGGGCGGGAACACTGGCGATATCTGATGGACATGGGTCAGGCCGCGGCGGCTTTTCGATTACCACTCCCCATCACCGGAGAGTTTCCCGGGGTCAACACCATCTTGTACCATCCTAGATCAGCACCGGCGGATTTGCCGGAAGAAGGTCTACTCATCGGCGAGCACGATTTCCTGTCCGGCTGCCGACAGGTCTACTTCCCCCAACGGGACAGGCGGCGCCATGTCTATGCGGTGGGCCAGACCGGGACGGGCAAGTCTACCCTTTTTCTGCGAATGTTGCTCCAGGACATTCAGGCCGGGCGAGGGGTGGGGCTCATAGACCCCCACGGCGAGCTGTTAGAGCAGGTGTTGGCTGGCATCCCACGGAGTCGCTGGGCGGAAGTGGTGTATATTGACCCCCAGGACTACGAGCGCCCGGTGGGCCTCAACATGCTGCAATACCGCACTATTTTTGAAAAAGACTTCTGCGTCAATTATCTCATCGAGATTTTTGACCGGCTTTATGATCTCCGAGAGACTGGCGGGCCAATCTTTGAAATGTATATGCGCAACGCTTTGCAACTCCTGCTGGACCAACCGCCGCCATTCCAAGCCACGATTTTGGATGTGCCTCGGTTGTTTCAAGATTACAGTTTCCGCAGAAAATTGCTATCCAGGTGCACCAATCGCTATGTATTCAATTTCTGGGAGAACGAAGCATCCTGCGCCGAACGGGATCTGTCTTTAAGTAACATGGCTCCCTATATCACCTCGAAGCTTTGCCGGTTTGTGTACAATGACTTGATCCGAGTTATTGTTGGACAGCCGGAGACCACGATCAATTTCCGGGAAGTGCTGGACCGGGGCCAAATTCTGCTGGTGGATTTGCGCAAAGGGATTTTGGGGGAAACCAACAGCCATTTCCTGGGGATGATCCTGGTGGGGCAGGTTTTCACCGCGGCTTTAAGCCGCACCGAAATCGGGGACAAGTCAGTTTTGCAAGACTTTCATCTGTACGTGGACGAGTTTCATAACCTGGCTACCCCTACCTTCATCAACATCCTGTCAGAGGCTCGCAAGTATCGGCTGGCAGTAACCCTGACCAACCAATACATTGCCCAACTGCCCAAGTTCATCCTCGATGGGATCTTAGGAAACGTGGGCACCCTCATCAGCTTTCGGGTGGGGCCCCCTGACGCGGAATTAATCAGCCAGGCCTTAGGAGGGGCAGTAACAGTCAAGGATTTGCTGGGGCTGTCCAACTGGCACACCTATGTGAAACTGCTCTCCGGAGGCAATGTCAGTGCACCATTCGACATGCGCACCTTGCTGCCACCGAAATACCAGGAGCCAGAGGCCGCTATTACCATCCAGCAACTTTCCCGGATGCGCTACGGCCGCGATCGGGAACAGGTGGAGGCGAAGATTCTCCAGGCCTGGCAGGCTGAAGAGTTCGAGGCTGACAAGAACCACCCCATCAGAGAATGCCACGGCGAAGCTATAGGAAAACTCCGACGTATTGTGGCCGAGGCCGAAGAAACCGATCCTATCAGAGAATACGCTCGAGCCGAACTGGCCAAATTTAACGAGGAGCAGCTCAAGGACGAAGATACAGACCAACAGGATGAACAGTTCCCCGATGAGACGGAGTATTGACCCCAGGTTTTTCCTATAGATTTATGCGGGAACCAGGCTACTCCAGCCTTGACGGTGCCAATAATACACGAGGAAAAGGAAATGAAAAATTATGGATAAAGCAGATTTTTATAAGCTCTGGGTTGATTCATTACCCTTGAGATTCCGTCAATTAGTTTCTGAGGGGATATTTCAATTCCGAGCCATAACAAAAGATGAACTGCTGAAACGTTTCCCAGATAGGTTGACC
>JBKHJD010000041.1:0-12082 GCA_046538315.1 Syntrophobacteria bacterium | reverse complement strand
CAGGTGCTGTGTGAAATGTTGGCTCAGCTCAAAAACGAAGATGGCTCTATTGCGATTCCCGGTTTCTATGACGATGTGGAGGAAATACCGTCCTGGGAGCGTGAAGAGATGGCATCGCTTCCCTTCAGCGAGAGCGATATGAAGAGATACCTGGGGGTGGACATTCTCGCAGGAGAGCCCGGCTACACTCCCATGGAGCAAAAAACCGCACGTCCCACCCTGGACATCAACGGCATCTGGGGAGGGTTTTCCGGAGAAGGGGCCAAGACCATCATTCCGGCCACAGCCGGCGCCAAGGTCAGCATGCGCCTTGTACCCGGTCAGCGTTCGAGCCGGATCAACGCCCTGTTCAAAGACTTCCTGCACTCCATTGCCCGCCCTGGTGTCCAGGTGCGCATCACCGAGTTCCACGGATCCGACCCTGTAGTGGTGCCACGCAACCAGCCGGGTGTGCAGGCTGCTGCCAGGGCCATCGAGACCGGCTTCGGCAAAGCACCGGTGTTTATCCGGGAAGGCGGCTCCATCCCCATCGTGAGTCTGTTCAAAGAAGTGCTCGGCTGCGGCAACATCCTCCTGATGGGATGGGGCAATCCCGATGACGGGGCCCATTCACCCAATGAGCGGTTCTTACTTGAAAATTTCCGTCGGGGCACCCGCTCGGCGGCCGCCCTGTTCTACGAATTGGCGTCGGAACCGGGGGCACTAGGCACTAAGAACTAGACACTGCAAACCATCGGTTGAAAATCCCCCTGTACAAGGGGACTTCCAAACTCCGTCTGGTGATTCACTGTGAACACTAAGTTTCGTTACGGCCGCTTGCTCGTTTGGCGACAAGCATTGCCAACGCGTTCACCACTCAGCCCTCAGTCCCAAGTATGGGCGACAACCGGGAAAGAGAAAAGTATTGTAAATCCGGGCAAATTCCCCCAACCGGGAACAAATCATTCAATTTGAACAAATCATTCAATTTAGATCATAGACTGGGGATCGACATCAGCACTCAGGGTCACGCCTGTGCCCTTGAGTGCAGCCTGCCCCCAATTCACAAGCTGGCCGCCAATGTAAAGAAGCAGGCTGGATCTTTCGGCCTTGAGCACCATGTGCCAGCGGTACTTGCCTTTGATCCGGGCAAGTGGGGCGGCCACCGGTCCGAGGACCTCGAGCTCCTGACAGCGACCGGGGTCTGTACGGCGCAACTCCTGAAATCTGGCAGCGAGCCGCCGGGCTGCCTCTTCTGTCTTCTCCTCCACATTGCCCGCCACCTGGAAGAGAATGAGCCGCCGGTACGGGGGATAGCCGAGTTCCTTGCGAAAGGTCATCTCTTTCTCGAAAAAACCGAGATAATCGTGTTCTTTGGCAAAACGGATACTGTAGTGTTCGGGGTTGTAGGTCTGAACCAGCACTGTGCCCGGGGTCTCACCTCTTCCGGCCCGCCCCGCCACCTGGGTCAGGATTTGAAACGTATTTTCCCCGGCGCGGAAATCAGGCCACTGGAGCGCGATGTCCGCACTCACAACCCCCACAAGCGTGATATTGGGAAAATCATGGCCTTTGGCGATCATCTGCGTACCCACGAGAATGTCGGTTCTCCCGTGGCCGAGGTCACGCAAAAACTGCCGGTAAGACTGTTTACTCCGCGTGGTGTCCCGGTCCATCCGTCTGACTCTCGCCTGGGGCAAAAGGCGTTGAACCTCTCTCTCCACCCGCTGGGTACCGAAGCCGAAGCGCCTTAGCGCAGTGGCCTCGCATCGAGGGCACGCAGGGGGCACGTTCATGGCCAGCCCGCAGAGGTGGCAGCGAAGTTTCTCATCCGTCTGGTGCCAGGTAAGGCTCACAGCGCAGTTGCGGCAGCGGAGCACATGGCCGCAGGAGCGGCAGAGAAGAAAATTGGCGTAGCCCCTCCGATTGATGAGCAGCAGAGCCTGCTTCCCGGCAGCAAGACAATCTTTCAGGGCCTGGCGCAGTGGAAGTGATATCACTTCACCCCGTCTTTGAAGCCGCATATCAACAACGGCGACTCTAGGCAGCGGGCGCCGATCGATGCGATCAGGCAAGCTGAGCAACTGAAACTTACCCTGAAGAGCGTTATTGTAAGTGGAAAGCGCGGGGGTAGCAGAGCCCATGAGTACTACCGCACCTTTGAGCTTGGCCCGCATTATGGCCGCATCCCTTCCATGGTAACGCAGCCCCGTTTCCTGCTTGTACGAGGCATCATGCTCCTCATCCACCACTACCAGCCCCAAGCGTGAAAGAGGTGCAAATACCGCTGATCGAACTCCCACCACCACATCAACCTCGCCCCTCAGAACCCTTGTCCACTCATCCCGCCGCTCGCCCAGTCCAAGACCACTGTGCAGAATCGCCACCCTTGAGTGGAAACGTTGACGGAAAGCTGCCTCCAACTGCGCGGTCAGGGCGATCTCCGGCACCAGCACCAGGCTCTGTTTCCCCAGCCGCATCGCTGCGGCCACGGAGGCAAGGTACACCTCTGTCTTGCCGCTGCCGGTTACTCCATAGAGCAGAAAACACGCGAAAGAGCCGCTCTGCATTGCCTGGCAGACGGCCTGAACCGCTCGCTCCTGGTGCACAGTGAGCGCATGGGGAGAACTGGTCCGTATGACAGGCTGACCTCCCGGATCCCGGTAGACTTCCTCATCTTTCACGCAAACCAGCCCTTTGCTGGACATCTTCTGGACCCACTCATAGGCATTTTTCACCTGGCACTGGAGATCCCTGGCCAGACGCGGCCCTTCAGCCAACAGGGCAAGGATCTCCTTCTCCTTTGGTTTTAACTGATCTCCTGCCCGGGCCGCTGCGGCCGCATCGCACACAGGTTCCACCATTTTCAGATGCCTCGGCTTCACTGAAGGCATGTGCACCTGATCCTGCCAGACAATCAAACCCTTGCGGGCAAGAGCGCGACAGATCCGATCCACGGCATGCTTTGGTAAGTACCGCCTGATCTGATCCCGGTTCAGTCCAGGGTGCTCCAGGAGCAAAGAGAGTACCGAGGTCTCCCCAGTACTCATCCTTGGTTCACGCAGGGCGTAGCGGCCGCTATCGCTGACAGAGGCACCACGCCGAAAAGTGGAGCACGTACCCTTGGGCACAGTGCTCTGGATTACCTTCCCCAGAGGTGCAAGATAGTAGCTGCTGAGCCAGCGATAAAAAGGAAGATGGGCTTCGGTAAAGCAGGCCTCCTCCGAGCTGACCTGGAGGATGTCGCGAATGGCGGGTTCCATATCAGAGGGTGGCTGCCCGTCGACGCTCAGGATATAACCTGTAAGCCGCCGATTTCCAAACGGTACCAGTACCTGTCGCCCCACTGCCACTTCGCCGGCCAACTCTGGAGGTACCCTGTAATGATAGGTGCCAGTCACCGGCAAAACCACCGCGACCTCGACAAAGAGCCCGTTCATTGGTGACCTCCCCGGTTACTGGTACTTTTTTTCCAGGTAGCGGCGCATCTCATCCAGACCCCCAGATGATTTCTCCAAGGGTTCAGGTGCTGGCGGCAGCGGCGGATATCTAGCCGAAAACGCATCCAGGTCGAAGAGCCCTTTTGGCAGGCGCTCGTTGTAGTGTGCCTCACGCACTTCCAGGCGAAGGAACGGCTTGTTCTGCCGGCAAAACTCGATAAGCGATGGCAGCCAGACAGCGCTTGCCACCTCCCGATAGGAGCGAAACCGGATGTCCACCGTATCGGCCACCCCCGCGCGCACCCTGCGTCCCACAAGGCGTAGCGGCCAGAATCGATCCTTGTCGCACCAGAACTGGGGAACTTCAGGCTCTCCGGGTGAGCCGCCGATCACGTAGGCAATCCGCCCTCCCGTGCGTCCCAGGTGCACCTGAGTTGTATCCACGTGTTCGGCTTCCAGCAGTTCATCCAGGGTCTCCGCCGAGTCGGCAAACAGAAGCACAGGAAAGATATCTTCATGGCGGGCCGGCTCTTCCAGAAGATGACCGTTTATAACCGAAAGCCTCCGGCCCGAGCCCGCAAGAACCGTGGTCTCACCCGCTGCATCCCTGGGTTCCTTCCGCAGGAAGTCGGGCCGGGCAGCGTAATAGACCACCTCTTTCCTTGCCACTCCTTCCGAAAAGGCCGGATCAGGCCTCTTTGCCACAACCTCCAGGCGAAAATTATAGACCTTGCTGGTTTTGCGAGCAACGAACTCCAGGATTTGCTGGGCCGGCATCAGGTAGCTGTGAGCAAATCTGACTCCCTGAAAGCCGATGCACAACATCAAACCCAGAATAACAGGCAGGATAAAACGCCCGGGCGGCATGCACTCCTCTCTGGTTGGTATCTGGATGGGCAATGCGCCGAGATGCCCTGGTTCGCCTGCTCAGTGCCAGGTTCTGAATCAAGACATTCGTCAGCGAAATCTGTGAGGCGATGGATCTACTGCCTGTTGTCTGCTGCCAGAGCCATGGAAGTTTCAGTTCCCTCTGATGGGGACTCCTTCCCCATGAGCTCACTGATTTCTCCTTGCAGAAATGCAACCCGGCTCTGAAATGCTGCCAGGTGAGAAGAAGGCACTGGGTCGGCAGCCGGCAGGCGAACCCGGAGCGGATTGACGAAACGGCCGTTTTTTTTCATCCGAAAGTCGAGGTGAGGACCGGTGGCAAGTCCGGTCGCACCCACATAGCCGATGACCTGGCCCTGTTTTACCGTACCACCCCTTTGCAACCCCACGGCATAGCGAGACAAATGACCGTAGGTTGTAGTAAAGCTGCTGTTGTGACATATGACCACGAAACGTCCGTAGCCGCTTTTCCATCCTTTAAATACTACGCGACCATCACCCACTGCCACCACCGGCGTTCCAACCGGTGCAGCGTAGTCAATGCCCGGGTGCGGGCGGTAGATCTTTAAAATGGGATGCAACCTGTTCATGGAAAAACCCGAGCTGATTCGGGTGTAACGCAAGGGCGACTTGAGGAATATTTTGCGCAGCGAACGCCCTTCGGCATCGTAATAGTCACCCTTGCCGCCGGGTACCTGGTAGTAGTACGCCTGGTGGCGACTTCCGGCGTTGTCGAAATAAGCCGCGAGTATTCGCCCGTTGCCGATGTGCTTGCCGTCTCTAAGTCTTCGCTCGTACAACAGTGCGTAGCGATCCCCCTGACGGAGGTCCACATAGAAGTCGATATCCCAGGCGAAAATGTCGGCCATAGCCGCTGCCAGCTCAAAGTCGATATTTTCATCCAGGGCGCTCTGATAGAGGGATTCTTCAATAGTACCCTCCGCCACTGCCCTGGCAAGGATCAACGGCTTGGTGTAGCAGCTCTCCACCCAGCCCCACGGTCCGCGGCTCATCGCCAGTACATGGCCAGCTTTGTCCTGGTACCGAACTTTTTCCAGGCGCTCCGAGCTTTTGTCGAAGAAAAGCTCAACGAGTTCCCCTGTTCGGAGTCTCTGCAAGTTCCCCTTGCTTGTGCAGGCCGCAAGGAGCTCTTCAACCTCCCCTGGTGAAACTCCATGGTCCACCAGCAGCATGTAGAAGGTGTCGCCGGATCTAACCTGATGCCTGCTCCGGTGTACGCTCTCGCGGTATTGCTTTTTTTGAGCAAAGCGGTCGGGGTAATGCGTCACAACCAAAGGTGTCGACAAAGGTTGCTGTCGAGGAGCCAGCCAGAGCATCACTATAAATACAGAGACCACCAACACGCCCCCCAGTGTAAACATCCTCGCTCGAGGCCGACGATCGCGCTTCACATACAGGTTCCGCCGCTTCCGCAACCGCATGCTCCCCTATCTATCACGGCCTCTGGACAGTGTCAAATGGAAGCGCCAGCCAGAAATACCGACTACTGGCAGTCTTGCTCGTTCGGCCGATATGATTTAGAATCTTTTCATCTGGAGACCGCTCGTCATGCTGGAAAAGATCCGCAAGAATCTCACCCCTGGAGTTCAAGAGGAGTCCGACCCGACAGGCCTGGTAACTGCCAGCGTACTTCTGCCCTTGCTCTACAAGGAAGACACCCTGCACGTCCTTCTCACCAAGCGGACCCGGACAGTGAAGACGCACAAGGGCCAGGTCTCCTTTCCTGGCGGGGTGCGGGATGCCGATGACCATAACCTGCTTGCCACCGCCCTCCGGGAGGCACAGGAAGAAATTCATTTGAGACCGCAGGATGTCGAGATCTTCGGGGCGTTGGAGCCGATCAGTACCATCACCACCGGATATCTTGTGTATACCTTTGTGGGTCTCATCCCCTACCCGTATCCCTTCAAGCCCAACAGCCGGGAAGTGGCCGAGATTCTTACGGTGCCGTTGCATTTTCTCGCTGATGCCCGGCACTGGTCTCGCAGTGTACTCTCCATAAACAACCGTACGTGGACCACTTACTCCGTCACATACGGAAATCAACTCATCTGGGGAGCAACTGCCCGCATCCTCAAAAGCTTCCTGGAACGAAACGGCATTGAGTTTAACGTTCTTTCGCTTGAAGAATCCTAGTTTTTTTCATTTTCCCATTGCTCATGTGTTACCCCGGCAACGGCAGTGTATCTCAGAAAATCGACACGTGACATACAGATACTACCGTAGAGTTGAGGTGTACTGGTTGACGCGAGCCGACGTTAAACGTGATAACCTGGTACAATATCGGCGATGAGAGGTAATCTGACTACTATATCTATGGTTTCCCGATGTCCTGATCTGCCACTGGCAGTTTTCTTTCCCCCAAGCTATTACTTTTTTTAAATATTTTCTTGCGTTGAGAATCAGCTTGTGTATAATGCGCCTGACTATGCAGTTTTACGAAGGGCTCCCGTCTCGGGTCGCTCCTGAAGCGAAACGAGAGACCATGGGGCAACGTTGAAGTTTTTCTTACCAAAGTAGGAGGTGTCTATGACCAAGGCGGATGTCGTAGCAAAAATGGCAGAGAGTGCGGGGATCACGAAGGCCGCTGCCGAAAAGGCCCTGAGCGGTTTTCTCAGTGGAGTCAGTGGTGCCCTGGCCAAAGAAGACAAGGTCACCCTCGTGGGTTTTGGCACCTTCAGCGTGGCCAAAAGAGCCGCCCGGGAAGGGAGGAACCCTCAGACCGGTAAAAAAATCAAAATCAAGGCCTCCAACGTTGTCAAGTTCAAGCCGGGCAGTAAACTCAAGGATATGGTTAAATAGAGACAGCCGAGACGGCTTTGACCATATATCGAGAAGTTGCTGCTCCTCCATGGCAACAGCGAGCAGAAAGTATTGTAGAGCGGAGAAGATTGATCGGTTTTCATGATCATAGTTCTCCGCTTTTTATTTTTCGGCAACACTCGTCCCTTCGGCTCGGATGCGGCAGCTGAATCCATCGGCGCTCCGTCGCCGGCCTCCCTGGGCTGGTTTTTACCCACACATGACATCGTGGGTGGAGCGTCATAAGGCACGGGGGTAGTTGCTATTCTAATGAATCAATTGACCGGGAAAAAGCCTTCTGTTGACAGTGGATCGCGAAACGGTGCTTTGAAGTCCCCCTTTTGTAAAGGGGGACATAGGCCTCCGGCTCGGAGAGCCTACGCCTCGGAGAGGGGATTTTGAAGCCCCCGAAATCTCCCCTTACCCCCCTTTGCAAAGGGGGAAATGTGAAAGAAGGAGTGATAATATCGTGAAAACGGACACTTAGCGCGCCCCCGGTGTCAAGGGTGTCCCAATCTCAGTTCCGCAGTCGACCGCAAAGGGCATGTCTCGAGGGCGGCCGGGGAAACATTTTTGCTTGTCAGCTCATCTTCTTGAAAGCCCAACAGTTTCTTCAACAGCCTTGTAACTGCTTTTTGCCCTTTTATGATGGATGGCGATAACACGGTGGTGATTGCGTCCCGCGCGAGCGGCCGGGAAAAAACCAGCGCGCCGGTTGCTATAATGGCCTGCGACGAAGCTGACCTGCGGCGCTTGGCGACCTCCAGCAGCTCCGGCACTCGAGAAAAGGCTTACAATGCCCGCATTTTGGACGTTATCCACTCCGGCCGTACCATCACTGTGGCTGGCCCCGTCCTCGGCGCCCCTCAAGCTGTACTTGTACTCGAAAGATTGATCGCCCAGGGAAGCCGTGCCATTGTGGTTTTTGGCAGGTGTGGATCGCTGCAGCAAGAGGTCAAAATTGGCGATTGGGTGCTCCCCTCAGGAGCACGCAGCGAAGAGGGAACATCGCTTCACTACCCTCCGGTCGCCGGAGAGTTTCTTCCCCATCCCGTCCTTGCAGCGAGGCTCAGAGAATACTGCGAGCGAGAGGACCATCCCGTTCATATTGGGCCGGTGTGGACTACCGACGCCCCTCTCCGGGAAACCGCAGCCAAGGTTCACACCTATGGACAAGAGGGCATCCTCGGGGTGGAAATGGAAATGTCTGCCTTGTTTCGCGTGGCCGCTTACAGAATGGTGCCTCTCGCCGGACTCCTGGTGGTTTCCGACGAGTTGTTCACCCTGCAATGGCGGCCGGGATTCCGAAGTACGCGCTTCAAGAAGGCCTGTCGCCAGGGTGCTGGACTTATCCTTGAGTTCTGTGCTGGTCTTCCAAAAAAATTATAATTTTTTGTCCGTTGTCAGTTGTCCGTCGTCCGTCGCAATACAAACAACCACCGGTGCTCGGAAAACTACCACGGACGTCCGGTACAATGTTCCCGCTCTGCCATGCATCGCGGCAACTACATACACGGCATCTCTTCTCCAGCTAAGGACCAGGAACGACTGACCATGGACAATACATGACACCTCCTCAAGCAACGGACCACGGACTAGGGACAACTGACGCTTGCAAGAGTCCGTTGCACTACAAACAACCACCGGTCGCTAAAAAAATAACCGCGCCCACCTACCCCTCCATCGCAGCAAGCGCATAGAATAAGTTTCCTCCAGCTACGGACCACGGACTAGTGACATTGTTGTGAAGTTCTCTGCTTGTTTGGCAAGTGCGGGTGTTGCATAATAGTATGGTCCATTGTCAGTTGTCCGTTGTCAGTTGCAGTACACCCAGCTACCAATCGCTCAGAAAACGGCCGGGAAAAGCTTAAAGCTGGTACAATGTTCCCGCTCCGCCCTCTATCGCAGCATACACCGTATTTCCTGCGGCAACGGACCACGGACTAGTGACTATTAACCATGGACAATCAAGGAACGAAAACATGGCAGACAGAGAGAAACCCGTCCCGGAACACATTCGCCAGAGAACAGCGGAACTCCGCGAGGAAATCAAATATCATAACTATCGTTACTATCGACTCAATGACCCGGTGATTTCAGATGCTGCCTACGACTCGCTCTTTCGGGAGCTCCAGCAGTTGGAGGCGGAGTATCCCCAGCTCATCACCCCTGATTCCCCTGCCCAGCGGGTTGGGGCTGAGCCCCTGGAAGCCTTCAGACCGGTCGCCCATTACCGTCCGATGCTCAGCCTGGAATCCTCCCATGAGCCCAGGATCCTGGAGGATTTACAGCGAAGGGTCAGGGAGGCAGCACCCGGGCAGAGGGTGGATTTTCTGGTCCAGCCCAAGGTGGATGGTGTCTCTGTGGAAGCAGTCTACGAGAATCGCCGGTTAACGCACGCCGCCACCCGCGGGGACGGTTACATCGGCGAGGACATCACCCTCAATGTCCGGGCCCTGGCCAGCATCCCCAATACCCTGGCCCCTTCGGCACCGGACCGGGTAGTGGTCCGAGGAGAAATTTTTATGCCGGTGGAAAGCTTCCGCACTCTCAACGAGCAGCTCATCACCGCGAACAAAAAACCGTTTGCCAACCCTCGCAATGCCGCTTCCGGGTCCCTGCGCCAGCTGGATCCCGCCATTACCGCCAGCCGGCCCCTGCAACTGTTCCCCTTTGAACTCACCAATGCAACCGAGTTGGGATTCCGCACCGAAACCGACTGTCTGAAGGCCATGGCCGCATGGGGGCTGCCCGTGCGCAACGGCGACCTGGAGCCGTGTCACTCGCATGAAGAAATCCTTGCCATCCATCGCCGCTACAATGCCGAACGAGATCAACTCGAGTTCGAGATCGACGGCATTGTAATCAAGGTCGACTCCCTGGCCCTGCGCGAGCGCATGGGTACCCGTGCCAGGACCCCGCGCTGGGCCGTGGCCTATAAATTCGAGCCTCGCCAGGAAGTAACCCGGGTGGAAAAAATCATTGCCCAGGTGGGACGCACTGGAAAGCTCACACCTGTGGCCCTGCTGCTGCCCGTGGATGTAGGCGGGGTTACTGTATCACGGGCATCCCTGCACAATTTCGGCGAGGTTCAGAGACTGGATTTTCGCCCCGGGGACAGCGTGCGCATCAAGCGAGCCGGGGACGTCATTCCCCAGGTAGTGGAGGTGGTGAAACCCGGAAGGCCACGCAGTGAGCAGTTCCTGGCTCCCGAGCGGTGCCCTGTGTGCAATAGCGAGGTTATCGCCGAAGGGGCCTATCACAAGTGTCCGAACCGGCTTGGCTGTCTGGCTCAGATCCACGGCAGCATCCGGCACTATGCCTCCAGGGCCGGGCTGGATATCGAGGGTCTTGGCGACAAGACCGTAGCCTTGCTCCAGGAGAGAGGTCTTATATCAGATCTTGCCTCCATATACACCCTTTCTGCAAAAAAGCTCGCTTCACTTCCCGGCTTTGGTGAGCTTTCCGCTGAAAACCTGACAAGGGCAATCGCCAGGAGCACAACTCCCCCTCTGGACCGTTTTCTCTACGCGCTGGGGATTCCCAATGTGGGTGAAAAGACGGCAATGGATATCGCCCGGTGGTTCGGCTCATTTGAGGCTATCCGCAACGCCACCGCGGATGACCTGTCAGCATTGGATGGGGTGGGACCTGTTGTTGCAGAATCTATCGTCAGGTTTTTCCGCCACCCCGACATCCAGGCAGCGCTGGACCGATTGCTTCAATATGTCAATCCACAGCCTCTGGAAGCGAGAGAGCGATCCATGACGCCTTTCGCCGGAAATACCTTTGTATTTACCGGGCGTCTCGAAAGGCTCACCCGCAGTGAGGCCGAGAAGCGGATCCAGGCCCTGGGCGCCAAAACAAGCTCAAGTATATCTCGACAGACCGATTATCTGGTGTACGGCCCGGGTGCCGGTTCCAAACTGGAGAAAGCCCGGGAGCTTGGAATCCAGCTACTTGACGAGCAGCAGTTCCTTGAACTGCTCAGCAAAGCCGGTCCATGAGCGCAAAGGTGTGCCGCCAGCCAATCTGGAGGAGAGGGGAAAAGGGGGTTTCCGGATGGACACTAGTTCTCAGTGCCTGGTGCTTACTGCCCGGTGCCTAGTCTTAAGGTGTGCCTGGCGGCCAGCTTCGCATCGTTCAACCAAGGGGGTCCTAGAATGTCCAAAGCAAGAGCGCATGTATTGATATCCGGACACGTACAGGGAGTCTTCTTCAGAGCGTACACCCAGCAAGCTGCTCTGGAGCGAGGTGTACATGGGTGGGTGAGAAATACCCGAGACCGCCGGGTTGAGGCTGTGCTCGAAGGTGAAAAAGAGCAGGTTCAGGACATGATCCGCTGGTGCCACCGGGGATCACCCATGTCCCAGGTAACAGCGGTCGATGTGGATTGGCAGGAATACTCCGGTGAATTCAACGACTTTTCGGTAAAGTATTCCTTTTGAAAGATGTCCGTGGTCCGTTGTCAGTAGTGGAGACGGTGCGCTTCGCTTGCGCTCAGCACACCCTACCTTTGTCGTAATTTCATCTAGCGCACCTTATCTCAAGGAGGCGAATCCGGGAACCCACTTCAGCCTTATGGGAACAGCATTGCCCTCGGCCTTCTGCCCTGTGCCCCATCTAGCTTGAGACACTCCAACGGACAACAGACAACAGACAACCGACACTACTGGTTGTCGGTGGTCCGTCGTCAGTCGTCCGTTGTACCGATGTTTTCATAGCCTCAGCTCAGAGATCAGCCGGCTCGAGCTTTCTGCGGGAGTGGCTTTTTAGCCACGATACCTTTCCATTGGGCTGGCTGTCAATCAATCGCGGCTGGAAAGCCGCTCCCACAGGGTCAAGCGCTTCTTGAAGTTCTCAATGTTCTAATCCCTCGGTACTGAAATGCAGCTCACAGATTAAAGCTGCATTCAGCTACTTGTCACTTCCTCCTCCCCAGGGGAGAAAGG
>JBKHJD010000040.1:0-12093 GCA_046538315.1 Syntrophobacteria bacterium | reverse complement strand
AAATCCATCTGCTCGATGAAGTACTCGTTGAAATCAGGGCGGGAAGAGAGCTCAACGTGCTCGATGGAGTGGGCAAGTTCGTTGGCCATGCGCCAGTGGGCCCGGGAGAGCAGCACCATGGAGGCCCCCGTGCTCGCAGCATTGCCAAGGGACTTGATGATCTCGGGATCCACCCGGGGAATGAGACCAATGCGCATGGTACTCTGGGGCTTGACATAGTTTCCCAGGGCCCCGGCCAGACATACCTGGTCAAGGTCCTGAACCCCAATGCCCATCTCGTCCATCAAGGTCTTGACCCCGGCCGCAATGGCCCCCTTGGCAAGCTGGAGCTCGCGAACATCCCTCTGGGTAAGATAGATGGGCCGCCCATCGTAACTCTCCCCTGCCGAGGCAACAAGAAAAGCATTCACCCCGGAGCGCTCAACCACCCTCCAGCCCAAGCTCGCACCATCGCCTTGCCCGGGAGAGCGAATCAAACCCTCAAAATCAATAACCCCACAGTGCAACAGCACCGCCACCAGATCAACCAGCCCGCTGCCACACAGCCCCTTGGGCTTGATGTTGCCGATGATCTGATAGTCCAGCTCACCCTCCGCCAGACGAACTCCCTCAATCGCCCCGGCCTGGGCAATCATCCCGTGGGAAATCCTCGCACCCTCCAGGGCCGGACCCGCCGCCGCCGAACAGGTCATCAGCCTCGAACGATTGCCAAGAAAAACCTCCCCGTTCGTGCCAAGATCAAGCCCCAGAATGATCTCATCGCCCTGCTCCGCTGCACCCGAGGCCAAAATGACGCTGATCAGATCCCCACCAATGTACCCGGCTCTCGCAGGCATCACATACAGCCGCGCCTCCGGATGAAGCCTCAACCCTACATCCGCAGCCCGGCCAACCTGGCCGTCAGTTACAACCGGAGAAAAAGGCGACTCGGCAATCCCGGAAGGATTCACACTCAAAAGCAGATGCTGCATGGTGGTGTTGCCCGCAGCAACGGCGAGGAAGATCTCATTCGGATCAAGCCCGTCCACCTCCAGGAGGCGCCTGGTAACCCCGTTGAGGTCACTGACAAGAAGTTTGTGTAATTGCTGAAGACCGTTTGGATGCTCTTTGAGGTAGTGGAGACGGCTGATCACATCTGCGCCGTACTTGCTCTGACTGTTGATACGGGAGATAACGGCGAGTTCGCTTCCGTCCTGCAAACTGATGAGCTTTCCCACCAGAGTGCTCGTTCCCAGGTCGAAGACCAGGCCGTAACGGCGACCCACCTCTTCCCAGTCCTGCCAGGCCATCAGATAGTTGTCGTGGAGCACCGCCGTTCCGCGGAACCCGGTCTTCTCCAGCCTGCTGGGCAGAGTGGCGAGACAGCGAACCGAAGCTTTGAGATTCTGGTATTCGGGCCCCAGCATCAGTTTGATCTGGTCCAGGTCCGAGAGCCCCTCATGTTGAACTTCGAGGGGTATACTCACAAGCCGCTTGTCCAGCAGCGGGTCAAGCTGCAAGAGCGGTCGATATCCGGTCTGGAGAATCTGGTAATACTCCAGATCGGGATCGGCCTCTCCAAGGTAGATCGTGAGATCCTTTTTGATCTTGGTCCGACAGGCAAGGCGGACCCCTTCTTTCAGCTCCTCTTCGTCCACGAGTTCCCTGGCTTCCCTGGACGGCGGACCTATGGAAGAAAGGACCTTTACCTTACACTTGCCGCACTTTCCCAGGCCGCCGCACTCGCTTTCCAGATCTACATCAGTCTTTTCCAGTGCCTCCCATATAGTCTTACCCCGGCGAACCTTCAGCCAGAGGTCATCGGGTAAGACATTCAGCCAGACGTGTCTCCTTTTCTGTTTCGCCGGTGGAGGTCCGAAACCGTTCTTTTTCTTTCTCGGCTTTCGCTTCCTGGGCCTTTTCATCTCCCCGCTCCAAACAGCGCGTCTCTAGAAACCGCCCAACAGCATAAATGTCTTCAAAGCTCCGAGCAAGAAAAACTCGATAAACTTCCAACAAAAATGTAGTTATACAAAATGTATGCCGCAGCCGGACCACAGACCAAAAATCTTATTGCAATTTTTAACTCGAGTTTCGTACCCCAATATCTTGTAGGACTTTCTCCTCCCCCCTGGATGGGGGAGGATCAAGGTGGGGGTGATAGGATATATACGGATTCAACCTTTTATCGTATGCCCCTCCCCTTCATCCCCTCCCGCGAGGGGAAGGGAAGTGTGTGTTGGATTACTGCAAGACTGTTGTGAACTCACCAAATGAATTTCTGCCATCAAAATGATCTGAATCCTTCTGCGACAAGGGCAACCCCAAGTTCTTGGGTGTGGAACTTGAGTTCTACTTTTTTCTGACAGCGAACACACAGTGTCGCAAAGGGTATTAAAAGCAGCCGCTTCTCGTTGATGGGGTCGCCGCACTCCTCGCAAATACCGTAGTCTCCACCTGCGATCCGATCCAGAGCGTCGTCGATCAACTGCACTGTTTTTCTCAGCCGCTCACCATGCGTGTAAACAGAGTCTAAACCCATGTCCGTGATTACATTATCGCAGAAATCACCCAGGTAGTCCTTCTCAAGAAGGTTATGCGGATATTCGGCCCTGATGCGGTTGACCAGTTCCTGCCGTATATGCAGAAGCATCTTCTGAAAGTGCTGTCTTTTCTCTTCTGAAAGCACCATTTTTCATGATCTCCATAGTATGAGTTCACACCGGCTGTCCATCCGGAAATACCATTTTCTCCCCGTATCTGGTGCCTGTCCAAGGATATCCTTTCCATGTCCTGGCTGCTCCACTTTCAGAATTCTCTGAGCAGCGAGCTGGACATCCCTTCCCTCAGCTTTCTCTTGCTACTCCCACTGGTATCTTCGCCGTTTATTCCTCACCTTTTCCTTCTGTGGGGAGAGGGCTCCTCCCGCCTTCTTCTTCCGGCACTCCGCACACCGTTTCGGCTCGTCGAACCCAAGGATATGGAATCGCTCCTGCTCCGAGTGAGTGAAGATGAATGACTTGCCGCACTGCATGCAGCTTATGTCCCTGTCTTCCATTGTGAACTCTCCAATGAGACTTTCGCCACCGCCGGGGAGGGTCAAGGCCCTCCCCGGCAGCAGAGATCGATCTCTTTGCAGGTCTTTTTTTGCTCGTGTCGTCTGCTGATTGCCCGTCCTATTGCTCGATGGTATACTTCATTACCGTCATGGCCTTTCTGCCGTATTCGTCGGTGGCAAGTGCACCTGTCACTCGCACGTACGCGGCCTCAAGTTTCAGCAGCTCGGCTCCTTTGCCGGATTTAGAGACCTCAACCTCCTCACCTTCATCGGTTACCAGCACCACAGCGGTGACATTGTCATCTGCGTCCCACTCTGCTGCGTAGACTGTGCCGACAAGTTCAACTTCTTCCGTCGCCGCAAACAAGGGAGACGCCCACACCAGACTGATGATTGCCAGTATGGAGACCCCCGCCACCAGTGCCCTTCGCATCTGCCTCATGTGTATTCCTCCTTTTCATTATGGGACAAGAAAAAACGGGACCCCTCCCGTATCAGATCGCAACTGTTTCGTACTTTCGCACTGTGATGATCTTGTTGCCACAGTCGTCCTGTCTTACAGTTCCGCTGACCTGCACGTTTTGACGGAGCAGCGCAGACAACTCCTGCCCGCAGGTATCGAGCTCTATCAGGTACTCTTCCTCAAGGTAGGTTGAAATAGCGGTTGCGATGATCCTGCCCCCCTCGTCCCATTCCACCGGGACAACGAGGCCTTGAATGGTGATGAGCCGGTTTTGCGTTTGCATATCTTTCTGGGAACCTTCTTCCATCGGGGCCGCTGGATTCCCTCGTCTCCTCGCACCTTCAAGAAAACGAATATATCCGGGAAACTCGGAAACCACACCCTATAAGGCAACAGGCGTGCCACTCCCCTCACCGGGATGCCACTATTTCTCCCTGTGACAAAGGCAATGGTGATGTGGAGGGATAATCACTCCTAAAATCGAGCGGTTGTCGGAATCACCTCCCAGCAGGAGGCGAAGGAAGGTTCCCGGGTTGGCAGGACGTCACGGCCGGTGGAGAAAAAAGATCGGAACTCCAGGTTCTGCTCCCGGAGAGCAGATGTGGGGTTCCAACCTGTCAGGGACGAACGCTACAAAATAAGTATTCGAAAAAAGTGTGATTTTCATGAAAAGAACTTGCAGGACCGATTTTGCCCTGGTCGGAACCTGGAATTCCGGTATATTTCTTTGACGTTATAACTCCGGTTTCTTTGTGCGAGCTTTGAACTCTTCCTTCCTGATGCCGTATCTGCTCAGCAGTTTGTGCAACTGCCGGGTGGTGATGCCCGCAGCCTCTGCGGATTCTCTTATTCTTCCTCTCTTGGTAGCCAGGAGTTCTTTGAGATAGCGCCTCTCGATATCCTCCAGGGCTTTGCGTCTCACCTCAGCCAGGCAAAGGGAAGAGTCCACCGCCCCGCTTGGCGAAGACAAAGGGGATGGAAAGAGCTCACCCGGAAAGGCTTCCGGGGTCAACACAGAAGAATTCTCTATTATCCAGGCTCTCTCGAGAAGGTTTTCCAGTTCTCGAATGTTTCCCGGCCACGAGTAGTTCCTGAAAGCTTCCGCTACATCCGGATGGATATCGTGGATTTCCTTGAGATGAACCCTGTTCAGCCTTGCAAGTATCACCTGAACAATATAGGGAATATCCTCCTTCCTCTCTCTCAACGGAGGGGTTTCCACGGGAAAGACATTCAGACGATAGTAGAGATCTTTCCTGAACTGGCCAGCGTCGCACATGTTCCTGAGGTCCATATTCGTGGCAGCAATCACTCGCACATTGGCCTGGATGGTCTCCTCCCCTCCAACCCTCTGAAAGGTTCCATCCTGCAAAACCTGCAACAGCTTTATCTGTGCCGATGGGGTGATGGTACCGATCTCATCCAGAAAAATGGTTCCGCCTTTGGCAATTTCAAACTTGCCCAGCTTTCTTCTGACAGCCCCCGTGAAAGCCCCCTTCTCGTGCCCGAAAAGTTCGCTCTCCAGAAGAGTATCCGGAATCGCTCCGCAGTGCACGCTGATAAATTGGGCATCCTTCCGGTTGCTGTGCTGATGAATGAGCCTGGCCAGCACACCTTTGCCCGTACCTGTCTCGCCGACAAGCAAGACGGTGCTCTTGGTTGGAGCGACGGAGCGAATCGTGGCAAAGACATTTTGCATTACAGGGCTGGTGGTCTGAACGAGTTCCAGGCAATCCGACCGCCAGAACTGGTCCCGAAGATAGTCAAGTTCAGATTGCATAATTATGGTGTCATAAATGTTTTCAATAACATACCGTACTTCATCAGGGTCAATGGGATAGGTAAGGTAGTTGGCGGCCCCTGCCTTCACAGCCATCACAGCCTCCCTGATCATCTCCGGAGGTGACATGACTATGATTTCAACGCTGGGGTACAAACGCCAAAATGGCTGCAAGACGGCCTTGTAGTTGTTGCGTGGTATAGACTCTCGCAGAAGTGCCATGTCCATAAAAATTGCATCATAGCGTCTTTTGTTGACCGTTTCCAATGCGCCGTCTTTGCTGACCGCATGGTCAACAGTGGATGCAGAGCCGAGCGACGAACGCAGAGCATCGAAAAGCTCTTTTTCCTTGCACAGAACCAGGAAAGATCTCATCTCACTCTCCCGCCGGGACGGGACTGTCCCGCTTCAGTCCCGCTAAAGCAGGACAGGCGCTTCCTATCACGGCATACCCATAGCAACATGACCACGCCCACAGGAGGTGGTTTCTCATATTGAAATGAATTGGGTTACAAGAAGGCCAGGTTTTCACTGGAGGCGGCGGCATTGAGGCGTCTGTCAAAGGAGAGCATCCTCAGCTCCTGAAATTCGGTTTGCAGACTCTTGGCGGTGGCCAGGTGCCACAGGTCCGCACCACGCAACGACCAGGCAAACGCCAGTTTGCCAATCATTCCCCACTGCGGCCAGAAGTAGAGGCGGCGCCAAGGACCCCGGGCAAGGACTTCCAGAGCCGCCTCTATCAGCCTATCGGCGAGGACCTGCTCCCTTTGCAGCCGGGACATCACTGCGGTTACCTCTGCGTATGCCAGGGTGGAAATGAGGTGAACACCTTCCCTGTCCGCCCATTTCCTGGCTGTACTGCTATGGGAATCGACAAAGAGAGCCGACAAAATTGCGGAGGCATCCCAGTAGAGGACCACCGGCTCACGGGCCACTTTCCCTGTCCTCCTGCAGATATCTTTGCGCCTTCTCTTCAGGAAGGTGAATCGGTGGAGGGATTTCTTGCAAACGATTCTTGGCAACGGCTTCGATCACTCCGCGCTCTTCGAGGCGTTCAAGCCGCTGGGCCAGAGACATCTCCCCCCGGGCAACGGGAATTATCTTCCCCACGGGCCGGCCCCGGTCGGTGATAATCACCTCAGTGCCCTCTGCTACCATCTTCAGGTACCGACTCAAGTGGATCTTGGCTTCTCTGATGCCGACCTTGGCGATTCGCACCATAACCTTCCTCGGAGCTTCTGTGGTTTCCCCATTTTGTAGTTATTGTAACCACATTAAGAAGGCCGGTCAAGAACAAAACCACCGCTCCGACCAGAACAACATGCTCTGCACCCCATCGCCCGCCCCCGCGTCCTGCGTCTGGTTCGCTGGCGTAAACGGCGAAGAAGGGGGTGCACGGCACAGGGTAAATTCAGAAAAAAAATATTTCAAGCTTTCTCTCTATGGTACTCCTGGTCTATAGTGAACGGGTGGTCTCAGGTTGCAATGGGTAATGTGGGCCAGGTTGAACCGTGCTACAATACCCATGCATGAGCAAGTCAGGGTAGATCATCGATGGAGGTTGAACTCTTCATTGACCCGGCGTAAAAAGATATCCCTTTGCATAGGGGCAGGGCTGGGGATCCTGCTGGTCCTCGTGTCGGCCTTTCTTATCCTTCTACCCAGGATGATCAACCTCGAACCGGTACGGCAAAGGATCCTGGCCGGTATTTCCCACAAAGTGGGGGCTCAGGTGGAGTGTCAGAGGATTGATCTCTCATTTCTGCCGCGCCCTGTTGCGGTGATTCACAAGGCGAGGCTCTCCATCCAGGGAAAACTCTCCGGCACGATGAGATCCTTGACGATCCATCCCACAATATTGCCCGTCAGTTTGAGCGCGGGGCTCAGCAGGGTACAGGTTGAAGCTCCTGATTTCACTTTCCAGCTCCAGGAGATGCCAGAGACAGATCAGGAGAAATCGGAGGGCTTTCCCCTTGCAGACATTGAGGAGAAAGTGCGTCAGGTCGTGGCTTCTAAGGCCTTGAGAGAACCAGGCCTTGTCATAGACGTTCGAGACGGCAGAATCGATCTTTCCAGAAAGCATGAACCTGTTGTCCGGTTCCGGGAGGTCCGGGCACACATAGACATGCGACAACAGGAGCTTGAAGCTGCCCTTACCTGTACATCCAACCTTTGCGAACACCTTGCCCTGGAAGGACGGTTGGATCCGAAAGATTTCAATGCATGTGGCCATATCGATCTGACCCATCTGAAACCCCAGGTGCTGACAGAGCACTTTTTCCCAAACGCATCCCGGCGGGTAGGAGAATCCACAGTAGATCTCCGGCTCAGTTTCAGAACCGATGGATTCAGCAGTGTGCACACAGAAATCAATGGCTCCATTCCCTGCCTCACCGTGCATCGGAGAGATGAAACAGTGCTCATTAAGGGCAAAAGCCTGAAAGGGGTTCTGCATCTGGCCGGGGATAAGACCACGGTCTCTCTCACGAAGCTTGATCTCGAGCAGCCTCACCTGGAGGTGACCGGTGAGCTCATCATAGATGAGACTTTCCCCCGAGTCAGCCTGAAGCTTGAAGGCGAAGATGTGGATGTTGACTCCACTCGGGAAGCAGCCCTGGCCCTGGCAGGGGACGTGTCAGCAACCCGGGATATCTTTGACAGGTTAAAGGGAGGCAAAATACCGCGTATCAGTTTTCACGCATCCGGAAATTGTTGGAAGGATCTGGGGAAATTGGAAAACATGTTCATCAGGGCCAGTATACGTGAAGGAAAAATCTCCGTGCCGCGAGCTGATCTGGATCTGGACGAGGTCGTAGCGGACGTGGTGGTCTCCGATGGGATCCTGGAGGCGAAAAACCTCGCGGCCCGGATGGGACGTTCCCATGGAAGCCAGGGGGCATTGAAACTGGGTTTGAGGGGAGAAAAGGCCCCGTTTCACCTGGACATTCTCGTAAACTTTGACCTGACACAGCTTCCTCGGCTTCTCAACCGCTTCGTCAAGAACGAGGCCTTTCAGAGGGAACTCCGCCTGTTTCACGGGCTTCATGGCAATGCCACCGGCAAGTTGGTACTCGGCGAAAGCACCAAATCCATCGAAACCCGCATTGAAGTATCCAGGTTCAACCTCGCCGCCGATTACGAGCGAATTCCGTATCCTCTTACAATCAATGGCGAGAATTTTTCCTATCAAAACCGGAGAATCCAGGCAAAGTCGCTTAGCGGCGCGGTGGGGAAGTCTCCGTTTTCCCGGCTTTCCGGCACAATAGACTGGACCAAACAGCCATACCTCCTCGCTGAATGCGGCAAGGCCTTGATCTTCCTGGAAGAGATTCATCCATGGCTTTCGTCGTTTGAAAAGCCTGGTGAAATCCTCGGAAGTGCAACCGGGGTGGAGGGCACGGTCGCACTTTCCGGTCTGAATGTGGAAGGCCCATTTCTCAGCCCCGAAGACTGGCATTTCCAAACCAGAGGATCATTCGAAAGCGTTGCCATGGACTCCGATCTCCTTTCGGGGCGAATGACCATCAATAGAGGACAATTCAGTGCGAGTTCAGAAGGTCTGACTGTGGTATTTTCGCCAGGGGCCGTTGCCACCTGGGACGAGAGCCGCATATCCCTTGAAGGGGTCCTCAAGGTATCCTCCGCAGGGTTGCTGGTGAACGGGGAGCTTGCCGCCGACAGGTTCGAGTGGAGTACGGTAAAAAAATTGCTCGAGAAAAAACAAACGGCTGGAGACATACCAGCGCGCAAGGATGGATCGAGCTGGCCGCTTCTCGGAAATCTCAGATTCAGGTCGGAAAACTTCACCTGGGCAGATTTCACCTGGAGCCCTTTCATTGCCGATATCTCCTTTGGGCGCGACCGGGTAGACATTGCAGTCAGCGAGGCAGTTCTCTGTGGCATCTCGACACCGGGAACCCTGAGCATATCCCCTTCGGATATACAGGTGAATTTTGACCTCGTTGCAGAGAAACAGAAACTGGACCCTACTATGGCCTGTTTCTGGAACAGGAAGGGACTTATGACCGGAGACTTTACCCTCGGAGGTAAAGTGACGGGGCCGTCAAAGGGGGAGAGTTTTGCCAGGTCACTCCGGGGAAGAACGGAATTTCGCGCTACTGATGGTCGCATTTATCGCTTTGGCCTGCTTGCAAAGATCTTTGCCGTTCTGAATGTCACCGAGGTTTTCCGAGGAAAGCTTCCTGATCTGGCGGAGGAGGGCTTTGCCTACGACTCCATAACAATTGAAGGCAATCTCTGCGATGGCAAGTTCGTCCTCGATAAGGCGTTTGTGGATGGCTCCTCCATGGGAATAGCCTTTGACGGGGATGTTGATCTCGTCGAAAACCGCCTCAACCTCAACGCTCTCGTTGCCCCCTTGAAAACGGTAGATTTCGTCCTTGATAAAATTCCTCTGGCCGGCCATCTACTTGGAGGGTCCCTTGTTTCGATTCCCATGAAGGTTACCGGCAATCCGGAGGATCCGACGGTACGAGCTCTGTCTCCTTCAGCGGTTGGGTCCCGACTCCTGGGGATCATGAAAAGGACCCTCCAGCTCCCGGTGAAGATCATACAGCCGTTGCTTCCCGATACCGAAGAAAAGCAAGGAAGTCTTCAGCAAAAAGTTCACTCCGCCTTCCAGCTTGGCTGAATACAAGGCTGTCTGGAATTCGCCGGTTCAGTTCAGAGCCAAGGAAGAAAAGCCTCCCTATTGCACGATCCAAACGGCCATACCGGAGCAATCCTGGAGCACCTTGCTGGTAACACTTCCCATGAAGAACTCCTTGACCCCTGAAATACCGCGGCGTCCCAGGACAATGGTCCCAGCGCCGCTGTTCCGCGCCTCCTTGAGGATATCACTTGCCGCACTCCTGCTTCCATCTATCACCCGGGTGGCAATCTGAGATTCGGTGAGCCCTGCCTCGAGAAGCTTTTCTTTCGCCTTGTTCATGTACGGGCCGACATCCTGACCCGCCTTCTGCTTCCACAGCTCTTCCAGCTCCGGGGCCTCTTCCAGCACTTCCTTGGGCACAAAGCGTCGCAAATGTCGCATGGTGTGAAAGAGCGTCACCTGACAGTCTGTTCCCGAGAGCATGAATCCGGCATGATCCGCGGCCCGCAGCGCGTTTTCCGAGCTGTCAATACAGATAAGCACCTGCTTTGAGCGAATAGCGCCGTCTACGATCCATACCGGGCAGACTCGGCAGTACTCCAGTAGCTTGCTGGAGATCTCGCCCATGAAAAAAGCCTCCAGCCGACTTCGTCCCCGGGTGGTAATGAGGACAGCATCCGCTCGCTTGTCTTCTGCCCAGTTGCAGATGTCCCGGGCTATGCCCGCTTCCTTTTTCCGGTAAAGTGTTTTGATGCGCTCCTCCTTGAAGCCCTTGCCGACGAGAGCGCTCTTTGCCTCCCCGAGCATTCGCTCTGCGAGACGGATTGTCTTGTTTTCGATCGCATGTACCTTCTGCGCGGCGTCACGATCCTTTGTTCGCTCCTCCTCCAGAAGCGGAGGCAGGGCGGGGAGCACGTAAAAGAGAGTCACTTCAAGGTCGTGTCCAGGGCCGTAGATCAGACTCAGGTACTCCATAGACTTCAGCGAATTTTCGGAACCATCCACAGGCACAACGATCATTTTGGTCAAATCGGCGGTCATAATGCTCCTCCTTCTGGTGGTATGGCGCGAGCAGGAGCTCGCACTCAGGTTCTGCAACAACGGGGTCTATTCCTGCATTCCCGCGAGAAAGGCCACACAAGTTATGCAAGGATGACACAAATCACACCAAGTAAAACACGTACCGGAGGAAAAGTCACGCCTGTATGTACCTGCAAATAGTGCAGAGCCAACGCGAAACGATCTTTCCTCGGATGACATCGACCTATGAGTTCACAAAGGGCGCAGAAACACGGAGAGGATACCTAACGGGGTCCATGGGTAAGGCGTTGTCGTCACTTCAGTTTGGGATGGATCATCTTCTTGTGAGGAAGAATACGGCGCCTGGAGAAACGCCCGCTCGAATGAGATTTATATAGGGTGCGGCAGCCGCTATCCTGCGGCAAGACAAATCTCGTAATTCATATCGTTAAGCATGCTCCTTTCAAGCATCCTGTCTTCTCAACAACAACTCTACTGGCTTGTTCGCTCGCGCTGTTTTTTGGGACTGTCTCCTTTTTTCGTCCCCGCCGATTTACACTCCTGCCAATTCCCGCAGTTCATCCACCTTGTCTGTCTTTTCCCACGTAAAATCAGGATCATTGCGACCGAAGTGGCCGTAGCAGGAAGTCTTCTTGTAGATGGGGCGCACCAGCTTCAGATTGGCACAGATTTCAGCGGGTTTGAAACTGAAGGTTTCTCGCACGATTTCAGCGATGCGGTCCGGAGAGACCCTGCCGGTGCCGTTGGTATTGATCATCAAACTCACCGGTTCCGCGACCCCGATGCAATACGCCACCTGCACCTCACAGCATTCCGAGAGCCCGGCGGCCACGATATTTTTGGCAACATACCGCGCCATGTAGGAGCCGCTTCGATCCACCTTTGACGGGTCCTTCCCGGAAAAACAGCCTCCACCGTGACTTCCCTGACCGCCGTAGGTATCCACAATGATCTTTCGTCCGGTCAGCCCGCAATCCCCTAACGGACCACCGATCACAAACCGCCCCGTGGCATTGATGAGATATTTGGTCTTGTCATCGAGAAGCTCTGCGGGGATGACCTTGCGGATGACTTCATCGATGATGCCCTCACGGAGGGTTGCGTACTTCACATCCGGCGCATGCTGGGCCGCCACCACCAGAGTGTGCACCCTCTTGGGC
>JBKHJD010000039.1:0-12167 GCA_046538315.1 Syntrophobacteria bacterium | reverse complement strand
GTATCGGCGTGGCCCGCTGCCTGGCAGCGGATCCGCAGATTCTGCTCATGGATGAACCTTTTGGCGCCATCGATCCCATAAACCGAGAGGAAATACAGAACGAGTTTCTCAGGGTTCAGGGCAAGCTCAAAAAGACCATTGCTTTTGTGACCCATGACATCCATGAAGCCATCAAGATGGGAGACAGGATTGCCATTTTCAGAGAGGGAAAGCTCATTCAGTATGACAGGCCCGAAGTTATCCTCACCCGCCCCAGAAACAGATACATCGCGGAGTTCGTGGGGGCGGACCGGGCACTGAAGTTGCTCGGTCTGCTGCGGGCGAGGGAAGCAATGGATGGAAAACCCGTCAACCTCCTGCAGGGCCGGACACCGGCCCAGGAGGCCCTCAGGTTTCTCGAAGAAAAAAGTTTGAACCTTGGGGTCGTTATCGAAGACGGGAAGCCCACGGGCTATGTAACCCGGGAGTCATTGAAGGGCGAGCAAAGAACGGTCCGTGAACTGGCCGAGCCGTACCCGGTTTTCGTAGGCGGAAGTGATCCACTCAAAGACGTGATGTCCTCCTTGCTCATGTATAATGTACCGGTTCTGTGTGTTGTGGACGATACCGGAAACCTGGCCGGAACCATCACTCTCAACAGTCTCCGGAGGCGAATCATGGAGATCTATACCGAAGAAAAGGAAAACCGGGATTACAGCTCATAGGATCTTTCCATGGAAGCCTTGCGTTTCATGTACGAGAATGCAGACAGGTGTTGGTTTCTGACGCTGGAACATATCTGGATCGTCGGTCTCGCCCTTTTCCTGGCCATCCTCATAGGCGTTCCCACAGGCATCGCCATTACCCGTAACGAGCGGATGGCGCGGAAAGTAATCAATGCAGCTAATATTCTTATGACCACCCCCTCCATCGCCCTGTTCGGGATCATGCTACCCATCCTCTCCCTCATCGACCATGGTCTGGGAAAGGTGCCGGCGGTTGTCGCCCTGGTTCTTTACAGTCAGTTGCCGATCATCCGCAATACCCATACCGCCATCAAGAATGTACCCGCCGAACTCGTGGACGCAGGTCGCGGGCTGGGAATGAGCAACTGGAGACGGCTCAGGGAAATCGAGGTTCCCCTGGCCGTTCCGGTCATAATTGCGGGGCTGAGGACCGCAGCGGTCATGAATATCGGTATTGCTGCCATCGCGGCATACATTGGCGCTGGAGGCCTGGGTGTCTTCATCCAGCAGGGAATTGCCCGGGTGTACGGGGAGATGATTGTGGCGGGTGCGGTTCTGGTTTCACTGCTGGCCGTCTTTGTTGACGCGGGCATGGCGCTCCTCGAGCACGTGGTGACACCCAGGGGAATCAAGATCGGAAGGAAGATGGGCACATGAGCGAGGCCCTGGGGAAGGCCTACCGGTTTTTTCTGATTACCGTCTTACTGATTGCCGGCATTTCGCTGGAGAGGGTGGGCTTGATCGAATACCTCTCCGACCCCTTCGAGCTCCGCTATACCTTCAGGCTGCTGGGCCAGCACATGGTGATGGTGACCATAAGTATGGCCATGGCAACGGTGCTGGGATTGAGTGTGGGCATTGTCTTTACCCGGCCGGGATTCAAGAGATTCGCCGGCATCGTTATGTACATGGTAGGGTTGGGACAGACCATTCCGTCTCTGGCCGTCATTGCCCTGGCCATGAGTTTTCTCGGCATCGGGTTCAAGCCCGCTGTTTTTGCCCTGTTTGTCTATTCGGTGCTTCCCATTGCCAGGAATACCCTGGCGGGCATCACCGCCGTGCCGGCGTGGATTGTTGATGCTGCGAGAGGGATGGGGATGTCCAATCTACGCATTCTCTTTGAGGTGGAGCTTCCCAATGCGATGAAGGTTATCCTGACCGGTTTCCGGGTGTCGCTGGTCATCAATATCGGCACTGCTGCCCTGGCATTTCTCATCGGTGCCGGGGGCCTGGGGGAGCACATCTTTATGGGTATTGATCTGATGCGGCCGGACAAACTGCTGGCAGGGGCAATTCCCACCACGCTCCTGGCTCTCGTGGCAGACTACCTGGTTGAACTGCTCGGCCTGGTGGTCGTCTCCAGAGGGCTTCGCCTGCAAGAAGAAATGTAAGCTGAGTGTCCGTTGCTTGTTGTCCGTTGTCCGTTGCCAAGGGGAAAAAACGGTAGTTGAGCTACATAACCCCGAAAAGCTGGAGCCAGCTGATCTCTGAGCTGAGGCTATGAAAACATCGGTACAACGGACTACTGACAACGGACCACTGACGATAAAGGAGGTTTTCATGAGGATGACTGTGAAAACATTGGCTGTGATCGTAAGCCTGCTTGCGGTCTTCGCCTTCATTGGTACGCCGGGTAAGACCGCCGCAGGGGAAAAGATCATGATCGGCGGGAAGAATTTCGCCGAGCAGTATCTGCTCCCGGAGCTGGCGAAATTCCTCCTGGAAAAGAGCGGCTTTGAGGTGGAGTTGCAAACAGGGGTGGGTTCCGCTGTACTGCGGAGATCGCTGGAAAGCGACCAGATTGACCTGTATTATGAATATACCGGGACGGCCTATATCCTCTATTACAAGGGCTCAGACCGCGAGGTGATGACCGATCCGGAGAAAGTCTACCAGGGGGTGAAAGAGGCCGACCTGGAGAAGGGACTTGTCTGGCTCCAGCCCGTTACCTTCAACAATACCTATGCCCTCATGATGCGAGAAAACCAGGCTGAAAAACTCGAGATAGAGACCATCAGCGACCTCAGCCGGTATATCAACGAGCACCCCGATGAGCTGGTCATTGGAGTGAATGCGGAGTTCTGGGAACGTCCGGATGGTTTCAAGCCCCTCATGAAGACCTATGGATTTCGGGTGCCCTACGACAGGGTGAGGAAGATGGATTCGGGCCTCGTCTACAAGGCGCTCAAAGAAAAAGATGTAGACGTCTCCATGGGATTTGCCACCGACGGGCGCATTGCGGCATTCGGCTTCGTGATGCTGGATGATGACAAGTCGTACTTCCCAGTCTACAACCCCGCTCCCGTGGTCCGCAAGGAATTGATCGACAACTTCCCGGAAATAAAAGATATCCTGAAGCCGATCGCGGTCAATCTCACCACCGAAGAGATGCGGGCGCTCAATGCTGCGGTGGACGTGGAACACAGGAAGGTGAGTGCGGTCGCAAGGAAGTGGCTGGAGTCAAAGGGATTACTCTAAGGTGCTGATAGTTTCTCGTTTTTGGCAGGACGGTTGGCTCGAAAGGGCTTTACGGTTATCATAGTGTTCACGGGCGAGCAGAGGTCCAGGAAGGCTTGACCCTGTGGGAACGGCTTTCCAGCCGCGATCCCTTTCCAAGTGGCTGGCTATCAGTCGCGGGTGGAAAGCCGCTTCCACAAAAAAGCTCGCCCCGGCTGATATCCGAGGCGGGCCAATGAAAATTGTCATACAACGGACAACTGACAACGGACTACTGACTGTAAGGTGATACGTCATGAAAAGGAGAACCTTTCTGAAAAAGTTGCTTGCTGCAACCGCTGTGGCCCTCGGTCTTGACGGCGTGGCCATCTTTGATCTTGTGCCCCGGGCAGGAGCCGGCCCGGGGAAAGGTCCACTGCTGACGGCGGCCACCAATCAGGATTACTCCCAACTGGTTACCGAGGTTATGAAGGCTCTGGGGGGCATGAAGCATTTTGTCACCGAGGGGAATCGGGTCGTAGTGAAACCCAATATGAGCTGGGACAGACGGCCGGAGTACGGCGCCAACACCCACCCTCTGGTGTTAAAACGCGTGGTGGAGCTGTGCCTGGAAGCAGAGGCGAAAGAGGTGACTGTCATGGACCGCCCCTGCAATGATCCCTGGCGCTCCTACCGGGCGAGCGGCATTCCGGAGGCGGTGGAGAGCATCGGCAGCAGCCGCGCCAAAGTCAAGCATCTCAACAGGAGGCGCTTCGTGGAGATGGATATGCCGGATGCCGTTGCCCTCAAACACTGGGAGTTCTATAGAGATGCCCTGGAGGCGGATACCTTGATTACGGTATCGCCTGCCAAACAGCATAACAGCGCCCGCTTGAGCCTTGGCATGAAAAACATAATGGGTCTGGTGGGGGGTCGCCGCGAGCGCCTCCACGTGGGTGACCTGCACCAGCACATTGCCGATTTGAACACCGTGCTCCAGGCCGACCTGACCATTATCGACGCCACCAGGCAGCTGCTGGCCAATGGACCCTCGGGAGGCAATGTGGATGATGTGCGGGTGATGCACCACCTGGCCGCAAGCGTCGATCCTGTGGCGGCGGACGCTTATGCTGCCACGCTCTTTGATCTCAAGGGCGAAGATATTGGCTACATCCGCTATGGATACGAGATGGGTTTCGGCGAGATAGATCTGAACAAGGTACATGTAGTCCAGGTATGAGCGCCTCTTCGGAGCAAAGGCGGGGAGGTCGGCCCGGACTTTGGCTCTGGGGCCGTCGCCTCAGCCAGATAGCTTTCCTTTCCTTCTTTCTCTACCTCTTTCTCCGTTATCGCTATCAGGACCAGGATCTGCTGCAAGGGCCGCTGTACTTTTTCTTTCGCCTGGACCCACTGCTGCTCCTGGCCCGCACCCTGCCGTCCTGGCAGTGGAGCTCCTTTTTCTGGCCGGCTCTGGTGCTGGTTGTGCTTACCGTGCTGCTGGGCCGGTTTTTCTGTGGCTGGATCTGCCCGCTCGGGACCATCCTGGATGCTGTGGGGGCGGCACTGCACTTTGGCAGGAGAGTCGAAGCCAGTCGCCTCTCCGGCCGCTGGCGCGCGGTGAAATACGTCGTGCTCGTGGTGCTGCTCACTCTGGCACTGCTGGGCTTTGACTGGATCGGCATTTTTGACCCCCTCTCGCTTTTGTTTCGCTCGCTTGCCCTGGCCCTCTATCCGGCCCTTGCCTACACTGGCGAGAGCTTTTTCGATTTCGCTTTTTCTGCCGCACCGGAGGCGTGGTTCGACGTACTGGACAGCCTCTACTATTTCCTCAAGGGGCCGGCCTTGCCGCATGGTCTGCTCTCCTACCACCTGCTTCTGTTCACCGGGGGGCTTTTTGCTGCGGTGCTGTTTCTGGAACTTGCCGAGCGCCGGTTCTGGTGCAAGAACCTCTGCCCACTTGGAGCGCTCCTGGGTGTGCTGGCCAAGTGGCGCCTGCTCAAGCGCCTGCCCGTCAGGATCTGTACAGACTGCGGCGACTGCCGCAGCCGGTGCAAGATGGATTCCTTTGCCCCAGAAGACGGCTGGCAGAACGTGCGGGAGTGCATTCTCTGCTTTAGCTGCCAGGAAGCCTGCCCGGAGGATCGCGTTCGTTATCGCCTGGCCTTTTCATTACCGGCAAGACAGATGCCCGATATCGGCAGACGGCGGCTCGTGCTGGGGGCCATCGGCGCTGCCATAGCCGTTCCCTTTCTGAAGGTCGACAGGCCCCTTAAGGCCCAGGTGATCCGTCCGCCTGGTGCGTTACCGGAGGCGGAGTTCATGGACCGCTGTGTGCGGTGCGGGGCCTGCATGAAGGTCTGCGTAACCAACGGCCTCCAACCACTTTTGCTGGAGCGGGGTCTTGAGGGGTTGTGGTCACCCGCCCTCGTTCCTCGCCGGGGTTACTGCGAATTTCGCTGCACCCTCTGCGGTCAGGCCTGTCCCACCGGGGCCATTCAGCTTCTCCCTCTCGAGGACAAACAGAAGACCGTCATAGGGGAGGCATTCAT
Organism: Syntrophobacteria bacterium; assembly: GCA_046538315.1. Lineage (GTDB taxonomy): Bacteria > Desulfobacterota > Syntrophobacteria > BM002 > BM002 > JBKHJD01. Next base: position 6,457 of record JBKHJD010000039.1, on the reverse strand, counting down.
TGATCCGTGTCGGTGTATTCCCTACGCCCTGGGAAAGAACTGTCTTGTGTGCGAAGAGCACTGTCCCACCGCCCCCAAGGCCATTATTCTGCGACCTCAGAATAAGGTAGACGAGCAAGGAAACGTGCAAGAGGTGAAACTGCCTGTGGTACGTGAGGACCGTTGTATCGGCTGCGGGATCTGTGAAACCAAGTGTCCGGTCCAGGGCTCCAAGGCCGGTATCCGGGTGAGACCACCGGCTGCCGGGCAGTCCGCTATCTAGCCCGGAACGCCGGCTTCGTAGAGGAGACGAGTGGCGAGAAAGGCAAGAAGGACGAAATTGATGATGAGAGTTAGCCGGCACCTGAGGCTGCTATTTCGCATCCAGAGCAACCCTGAATCCCCAGCGACATGAACGGCTCCGGGGCGGTGCACTCTGACGTCGCGCCGAGCGCACACTCCAGGGACCGCATCCATAATTGCCGCCGCGCAGGACCCGCCGGCTGCCATGAGGCGGCCCGAGGGGATCGGTCTGGTCTGCCGCTGGATAGGTACCATACCAATCGGCACACCACTCGGCAACATTGCCGTGCATATCGTAGAGGCCCCAGGGATTTGGCCTTTTCCGGGCCACAGGATGGGTCCGATTGCGGGCTACATCCCCGTACCAGGAACAGTCTTCGAGAGTCTCCTGCCGGTCGCCAGAGGACGAGCCCAGCCGCTCTCCCGGTGCTGCCGTGCCCGTGTCTTCTTCACCGAAACAGAACCGGGCGTCGCTGCCTGCGCGGCAGGCATATTCCCACTCCGCCTCAGTGGGAAGACGGTACCGGGTGGTCTGTTCCCGTTCATTGAGTCGGCGAATGAATTCCCGGCAATCATTCCAGGAGACATTCTCCACCGGCAGATCTTTGCCGCGAAAGCGAGAGGGATTGCCGCCCATGACTTCCCGCCACTGGCCTTGCGTAACCTCGGTGGTGCCAAGGTAAAAGGGCCGGGAAATGGTAACCTGGTGCCGGGGGCCCTCGTCCCTGGAGCGGCCGGGTTCGTCAGCGGGGCTGCCCATGGTGAAGGTGCCAGGGGTAATGGCAACGAATTTCATGCCGATGCTGTTGGTGTAAACCGTGGCGCTGGGAGGCTCTACTTCGGAGACAACAGGTTTTTCCTGTTGGCTCCGGAACCGGGCCGATGAGGCCACCGCCCGGACGAAGACCCTGCCGCAGCTGAACTTCCAGTCGATCATGCCGTGATAATAGCTCACCAGGTAGGCACAACCTTCACCGCGCCTGTCGCTGCTCCAGCACCAGCCCTGGTGCGGATCAAAGGCCGGGTCGATATAAAGCCTGCCATTGCGCTTTTGTGACTCCACAAGGGAGGCCAGCTCTTCCACCGTGGGCAGGCGCCACTGAGCAAAATTGGCGAAGCGCCGTTCGTTCAACCGTTGAATGTAGGTGTGGGCACCCTCCCACTCCATGTATGTTTCAGAGCCTGATTGCTGCCACACCAACCCGGTGGCCCGGTCAAAGACCACCATATCGTTGCCGTATCGGCCTGGTACAAGTCGATTGGCGAATCTTCCGTCGGGATTGCGAATACTGTCATAGAAGTTGTATTGATCCAGCAAGTGCTTGATGTCCCTGTCGGTGAGATTTTTCGGCTCGCTCCTGAGGCTCACCTCCCCGGCCAGGCCCCGGCACGGTACAAAAATTCCCAGGTAAAGTGCTGCGCCTGTGAGAAAGATGACGAGGCGAGCCACCCGCTCGCATCCGGCAAACCATACCGGGCTGTTGCAAGACTTTTCCATTCTCATCACTGCATGCGCTCCAAAAACTGCAATCCCTATTTCTTCAGAAAAAAGCGGCCGGCCGCCTTGATCCTGCCGGCGGTCTTCTTGATTTCCTGGACTTCTTCGGTCCCAGGAATCCTTGGCATATCCTGCGAGTCTTTTTTTTCTTCGGAGCCGAGGGCCGCAAACGAGGATTTTTGTTCTTCCCTGCTCGCCAGGGAAGAGGTCCCATCGGTTTCTCTGCCTTTGGCCCTTTTGAATTCACGAACGCTCTTGCCCAGAGCGCTGCCTATTTCAGGCAGCCGCTTGGCGCCGAACAGAACAATGACAATGGCGAGAATCACCAGAAGTTCCTGGGCTCCGAGTCCGAACACGTCGTATCTCCGGTTGGATGTGAGATCAGCTGCACGGGGACAGAGGATATCTCGTCGCCACGAGGCTCCTTCCCCTCTCACATGTCACATCCCGCATCCTTGACCGTCCAGATGGTTACTTGGCATAGCTGTGCAGGCCGACGAGGATGAAGTTGACACCGAAATAGGTGAAGAGCACACAGACGAAGCCAATGATCGACAGCCAGGCAATGCGGCGCCCGCGCCAGCCGCGAACCAGCCGGGCATGGAGCATAAGGGCATAGACGAGCCAGGTAATGAGTGACCAGGTCTCTTTGGGATCCCAGCTCCAGTAGCTCCCCCAGGCCGAGTTGGCCCAGACCGAACCCGTAATGATGCCAACAGCCAGCAGGAGGAAACCGAAAACCACATTCTGGTAGATGAGTTCGTCCAGGCTCTGGATACTGGGCACTCTGTGGAGAATACCACTTGCAGGATTTTCGGGCTGCTTCACTGTGCGCTTGAGCAGGTACAGGATACCCAGCCCGGCTGCTACAGCAAAAGCAGCATAGCCCAGAAAACAGGTGATCACGTGGGCGATCAGCCAGTTGCTTTTCAGTGCCGGGATCAAGGGTTGAATACTGCTCTCCACATCGGGCGAGAAGGATGCATATGCCATGGCAAGAAAGGCGATGGTCAGCGGAAACACTCCCAGGGTGCGGTTGCGATAGCGCACCTCCATGATGAGATAGAGCAGGGCAATCGACCAGGAGCCAAAGACAAGAGATTCGTAGAAGTTGGAAAGGGGCGCATGGCCGAAGCCCAGTTGATACGACTCCACCCACCGTAAAATAATGCCGATGCTCTGTACGGCCAGCCCCCCTGCGGTTACCCAGGTGGCGACTCTGCTCATGATGTTGAAGCGGAAAAGCCAACCCGTGCCGTAACCCAGAGCCGCCAAAAGATACATGAAGGTGACAATACTGAGAAGGAGAGAGCTAGTCATGGAATGTACCGTTCTGATTCAGAGCGCTGATCTCCTGGATCAACTGTTCAAGTTCCCGTTGAAAAGCCAGCGGATGTTTGCTGGCGTTGCCGGCAAGCAAAACCCTGGAGCCGGATGATCCCGGTCGCAGTACCAGCCATACCCTGCGATGGCTGATATACAGGGCGACAATCAGGCTGACAAGTATGAGGCAAAAGCCCAGGTAGATGACCCATACTCCAGGGTCTTTCTTGACCTGCAGTCCAGTGTAGTAGTGTTTCAGGTAGTCGAGCACGCTGATGCCGAAGTCACCGATACGGTTGCCGTGGAAATCTGGTTGGTTGGCAATGATCCAGGCGCTGGCGGGCTTCTCGTTCTCCGGGGCCAGACCGACAAAGAAGGCGGGACCGAAATTGCCCACATTCTCAGCAAAATCCATTACCACCATACGATCCCTGGTGCCGGGGATGGTTACAGTCTGGCGGAAGGGTACCTCCAGCCTCTGGGAGCCACCGCTTTTCAGATCTTTGAACCGAATGGTGATCGCGGAAGGCTCGATGCCGTAGGTGGATTGATAAAAGGTAATGCCCCGATACGTGACGGGATGATTGACCCGGACAGGCGCCTGCATGATAACTTTTCCTTTTTCCAGGATACTGATCTCGGAGCGAAACTCCCTGGGAGCACCGGTCTCGTAAAAATCCACGCTGAATTTGTCGCAGCGCACTTGAAAGTCCAGGGATACCGCTGCGCGCTTTCCCCTGAGGTTGATCTGCTCCACTGCCTCGTTCTCTGCAATGGTGACAAACCCCCTGAATCCAAACAGAGAGCCGATCAGGGCACCTACCAGAATAATCAAGACACTGAGATGAACGAAATAGACCCCGAGACGGCCCACGCGGCCCTTCTGTGCCACCGCCTGCCAGTTGCCTTGCTGCTCACGCCAGAGGCAGGAGGAAAATCTGCGGTCGAGGATGGAAGCCAGCTTGGTCTGGATTTCCGACGGCGGAAGGGAAAGGTGGATTTCAGCCTTGCTGTGCATCTTCTGGAGCCTGGCAGGCCCCATGAGGTTCCTGCCGGCCTTCAGTGATTTGAGGGTCTTGGGCAAGCGGCGAACCGAGCAGATGATGAGGTTGGCGGCCAGCAGGGTAAGCAGCAACTGAAACCACCACGAGTGGTACATGTCGCCCAGATCCAGCAGTTCAATGAGCCGGTTCAGCCTGGGGCCGTACTGGTTAAGACGCTGTTCGAAAGTGGCATCCTGCGGGATGATTGTGCCAAAGATGGAGGTCACCGCCAAGGCGCCGAACAGAAACAGGCTTAACCTGACCGAGGCGAGGAAGTCGTAAATGCGGGTAGCAAACGCTCTGGTGCGTTCCATGGGTTTCTTTGCTATTTAGAGAAAAGTGATGATAACACGATCCATCATCCCTTTCAACCGTGGGAATCTCAGCAGTTTCGGCTTGACCCTGTGGGAAGTGTCCGTTGTTTGTTGTCCGTTGCCAGAAGCTGAAATAGTGGCCATGCGAAAACAGCCGTTATGATCCTTACCCGCAGTTGAGGCAGTGAGTAATCGGTATTGTGGTGCCCATGCAAAACTATCCTTTCCCAAGTCCAAGAAGCCCTTGACCCTGTGGGAGCGGCTTTTAGCCGCGATGCCTTTCCGGACTACGGACAACGGACGACTGACCACTGACAAGCTCCGACTGACAACGGACCACTGACACCAGAAGGGCTTTTTGAGAACTATGAGGAGATATGAGAAGATAACGATTGATAAACTTGGACCTTCATGCTATGTATCGTGACACATCCGTCCCTTGAGAGAGAAGGGGGTTTCAGCCGGTGATTCTAGATCCCATCTTAGGTTGGTTTTCCAGCGATCTGGCCATAGACCTGGGCACGGCCAATACCCTTGTCTATGTGAAGGGCAGGGGAATTGTCCTGAGTGAGCCATCTGTGGTGGCAGTCCGCAAGGACGGCCGGGGTGCGAACAAGGTTCTGGCGGTGGGCAAAGAGGCCAAGATGATGCTGGGACGAACTCCCGGCAATATTGTAGCCATCCGCCCCATGAAGGATGGTGTGATAGCGGACTTTGAGATAACCGAGACCATGCTTCGGCACTTCATCAGGAAAGTCCACAATCGCCGCTCCCTGATACGTCCGCGTATCATTGTTTGTGTACCCTCGGGAATTACCCAGGTGGAAAAGCGGGCGGTCCGCGAGTCCGCAGAGTCGGCCGGTGTCCGGGAAGTATATCTCATCGAAGAAACGATGGCAGCCGCCATCGGGGCCGGACTTCCCATCACCGAGCCCACGAGCAACATGGTGCTCGACGTTGGCGGGGGTACCACAGAAGTTGCGGTGATCTCCCTTGCCGGCATCGTGTACAGCAAGTCAGTGCGCGTAGGTGGCGACAAGATGGATGAGGCCATCCTCCAGCACATCAAGCGCAAGTACAACTTGCTCATCGGCGAGCGCAGCGCCGAGATGATCAAGACATCCATCGGCAATGCCTACCCGGAAGACAAGGTGGAACGGATACAAATAAAGGGACGCGACCTCGTCTCGGGGATACCCAAGATCATCGAAATTGGCTCAGACGAGGTTCGTGAGTCCATAACCGAACAAATCGAGACTATCGTAGAGACGGTCAAAATCGCCCTCGAACAGACGCCGCCGGAACTCGCGGCCGATATCGTCGACAAGGGCATTGTGCTCACTGGAGGTGGGGCGCTTTTGAAAAACCTGGACAAACTCCTTCGCGAAGAAACAGGTTTGCCGATTACCACCACCGAGGATCCCCTGTCCACCGTGGTACTGGGCTCCGGAAAGGCCCTGGATAACCTTGATGTCCTTCGAGAGGTGATGATCTAGCTCACGGCTGTGGATGTGCTGATCCGAAACAGGAGTGCCACAGGATATGATCCCAACCCTTGCGCCAGGGAACCAAGGTGTCGTTGACCAGTCAACTTCGGAAAACTCTTATCTCCGTATTGATTTTCCTTCTCGTCCTTAGTCTCCTTTCTGCGAATTTCCACACCCATGACACGCTGAACTTTTTTGGGACACTGCTGGTGGAGATCACCGGGCCAGCACAAAAAGGGGTGCGCGTCACGGTGAACGCCATTGGGGGTCTCTGGCGAGGCTATTTCGGCCTGGTGGGAGTGCAGCGAGAGAACCAGGCACTGAGGCGTGAGCTCCAGGAGCTGGAGCATAAACTCAACGTCTATCGAGAGGCGTATCTTGCCAACCAGCGCCTGCGGGCTTTGCTCGATTTCAAAAAATCCATCGGCATGCCGCTGCGGCCCGCTGAAGTGGTAGCCTTCGATCCTTCCGGTTGGTTTCAGACGATCCTCATTGATAAAGGCAAAAGTG
>JBKHJD010000038.1:0-12293 GCA_046538315.1 Syntrophobacteria bacterium | reverse complement strand
GTTCGATTTCACAATTTCCCCCTGAAATATGGGTTTTAGCGACAGAAACTAAATACGTTTGCTCTCACACCGAGCGGCCCAGTGTGAAAAGGTACCAGTGAACAAGTGCCTGACCCCAGAAAACATAACTCATTGCTGCCAGTGCCAGAAACGGTCCGAAGGGAATCATTGTGCCCCCGCCGCGCTTTTGCCTGAGCATCAACAAGACCCCAGCCACAGACCCCAGCACCGAGCTGCCAAATAACGTATAAAGCACCCCCGGAGGACCGAGGAAGGCACCGATCATTGCCAGGAGTTTGATGTCTCCTCCTCCGATCCCCTCGCGCTTTCGCAGCAACTGGTAGCCAGCCGCCACCAGAAACAGGATTCCGCCTCCGGCCAGAAGTCCGAGCAGGGATTGCAACAGTGTCATCCGGGGTAGGATCAGGGACGCAGCCACGCCAAGGAGCATTCCCGGCAAGGTGATCATATCAGGAATGGTGAAGGTGTCCAGATCAATGAACACAATCACCAGCAAGGCGGAAAAAAACAGCAAATACACAGCATACTCCACAGTCAACCCGAAAATAAAAAAAAGGGCAAGGCTCATCAGGGCACTCAGTAACTCCACCACGAAGTAGCGGGGGGAGATGCGTGTCTTGCAGTGGCGGCACTTGCCCCGGAGCAGGAGGTAGCTTAGCAGGGGGATATTGTCGTAGAAACGAATGGGCGTCTGGCAGTTTGGGCAGCGTGACCCGGGACTGATAAGTGAGTCTCCCCGGGGAAGTCGCACGATACAGACATTCAGGAAGCTCCCCACCGAAGCTCCCAGCACCACGACCCAGAAAGAGAGAAACGCGCTCACCGTATCCCTGCCTTGAATTCCTTGTATCAGTGTGGGTCCAGGGTTCCGTCAGGAAAGCGAAGGACAATTGCCCCCGTGACTACCTACATTCGGATCAGTTATCCGTGGCCCGTGGTCGGGGGTCTTTTGCAAGTTACATGCTAGACTGGATGAGTACAGGTCAAAAAGCATCAGCAGCCTTCACTTTCCTGACCTCCTTTCGGGTCCCCCTCTGAATCCCGGCTTTCCCGATATTTGCAGGTCTTGACCGGACAGGCCAGGTACTCCCGCCCTCCCTTACGGGTGCGGACGACCAGATAAGGATTGCCGCACTCCGGGCAGGGTTCAGCGACAGGTCGAGACCAGGAGACAAATCGGCACTTCGGATACTGGCTACAGCCGTAAAACCGCCGGCCTCGCTTGGATACGCGCTCCACCAACTCCCCGTCGCACTCCGTCCGGGGACAGGCCACGCCGGTTCCCAGCGACCGCGTGTTACGGCAGCGCGGATAGTTTTCGCAGGCGAGAAAGGCCACCCCCTGACGACTCTTGCGGACGATGAAACGGCCGCCGCACTGATCACAGGTCTGCTCCCCAGAGTGAACCCTGTCGCTGGTTTCATCTCGATTCTGGTCCTGAATCGACCGGGTATTCTTGCACTCCGGGTAGCCGGTGCAGGCCAGGAAAGGACCAAAGCGCCCTTTTTTAACCACCATCTCCCGGCCGCACAGCTCACATGTACCCTGGACTTCACCATCAGTGGCTACCTGGATGTTGCCCTTGCTGTCTCGCACAAAGTTTGTACTGTTCTTACACTCGGGATAACCGGAACAGGAAAGGAAGAGGCCGTTCTTGCCCCAACGGATGTGCATCTTTCTCCCGCACTTGTCACAATCAATATCGGTGGGAACCCCGTCCCTCTTCACATTGAGCATCTCAGCTTGTGCCCGCCCAACTGCCTTGTGGAACCGCTCATAGAAGTTCTCAATCACCTGAAGCCAGCCATGGTTGCCGGTCTCCACCTCATCCAGTTTCGCCTCCATCTGAGCGGTAAAGGCAACATTGAGAACCTCCGGAAAATTGTTCACCAGCAACTCGTTTACCAGCAAACCCAACTCGGTGGGCTTGAAACGCCCCTTTTCCTTGAGCGTATATTGCTTCTCCTGAATGACGCCCATAATGCTGGCATAGGTGCTTGGCCGGCCGATACCTTTCTCCTCCAGCTCGCGAATCAGCGTGGCCTCGGTGAATCGAGGCGGAGGCTGAGTGAAGTGCTGCTTGGGCTCGAGCTTCACCAGTTGCAAGGAGGCACCCTTTTCGAGGTCCGGAAGTTTCGAACCCTCCTCCGCTCCCTTCTCAGCCTCGTCAGAACCCTCAATGTAAATCCGCATGAAGCCCGGGAAGGCGACAACCGAACCGCTGGCACGCAGCAGGAACTCACCAGCCGCAACCTCCACCACCGTCTGATCCAGTTGCGCCGGACTCATCTGACTTGCTACAAAGCGCTTCCAGATCAACTCATAGAGCGACAGTTCCTCTGATGCAAGATAGGGTGTCATCAGTTCGGGAGATCGAGCAATCGAGGTGGGCCGAATGGCTTCGTGGGCATCCTGTGCCCCTTTGCGGCTGCGGTAAACCGGGGCCTTCTTGGGCACGTATTCCGTGCCAAGCTGTTGCCGGATCCAGCCCCGGGCCTCAGTGACCGCTTCCTTGGCCAGACGTGTCGAGTCCGTTCGCATGTACGTAATCAGGCCGACAGCCCCCTCCTTGCCCAGTTCTACTCCCTCGTAGAGCCTCTGGGCAACACCCATTGTTCTCTGGGCTGTATAGCGCAGTTTGCGGGCTGCCTCCTGCTGGAGCGTACTGGTTGTAAACGGGGGCGCAGGAGAGCGGGAGCGCCTCTTTTTCTCAACCCCCGCAACCTCGTAGCGAACCTGCTTGAGCACATCCACCAGTTCCGTTGCCTGGTGCTTGTTGTCTATCTTGACCCGCTTGCCGCCTCTGCGCCAGAGGCGGGCCTCAAACTGCGGCGGCTCTTCTCCCTCCAGCAGTGCCGTTATAGTCCAGTACTCCTCGCTTTCAAAACCCAGGACCTCCTTTTCCCGTTCGCAAATGAGCCGCAAAGCTACAGATTGGACCCGGCCGGCACTGAGTCCGCGCCGCACCTTGTCCCAGAGGATGGGTGAAATCTGGTAGCCCACCAGCCGATCCAGCAGCCTCCTGGCCAGTTGGGCCTCAAACCTGTGCTGGTCCAGCTTGCCCGGATTCTTCAGGGCACTCTCGATGGCGTTTCGCGTGAGTTCATTGAAAAGAACCCGGTACACATCCTTGCGAACCGGGAGTTCCTCGGCAATATGCCAGGCAATAGCCTCGCCCTCGCGATCCGGGTCGGGCGCCAGGTAAACGGTATCCGCCTGCTTGGCGGCCTTTTTCAATTCACGGATAACCTTTTCCTTTCCCTTGATGATCCGGTAGTGGGGCTCGAATCCATGCTCGATATCGATCCCGAGTTCGTTTTCGGGGAGATCCTTGATGTGACCCACCGAGGCCTGAATTTCGAAGCGATCACCGAGGTACCGGCTCAGCGTTCTCGCCTTGGTGGGGGATTCCACGATCAACAGTGACTTGCCCATATAGTGTCCTCTATTGAGAAGATATCAAAAAGACCTGATTAGTCGTCAGTAGTCCGTTGTCAGTAGTCCGTTGTCAGTAGTCCGTTGTCAGTAGTCCGTTGCATCAAAATTTTCATTGATCAACCTCGGAGATCAACTGGCTGGAGCTTTTTGTCGTTATGTAACTCAACTACCCCTTTTCCCCGGCCTTGGCAACGGACAACGGACAACAAGCAACGGACACTACTGGCCGCTCGAGCTTTCTGTGGGGGAGGCTTTCCAGCCGCGGTTGAGAGCCTGCCCAATGGAAGGGGATCGCGGCTGGAAAGCCGCTCCCACAGCCTCAGCCGGCGCTCCCACAGGGTCAAGCGCTTGTTGGACTTCTCAATCTTTCAATCCCTCGGTAGTGAAATCGGAGTCACAAATTAATAAGGATAATTTCTGACAAAGAAGGTGCCGGGAAGTTGCTTGATCAGTCCCCTGATCTCCAGACGCAGAAGGAGCTCGGCAGCTTCGGAAATACTGAGATCCAACTGACGCGCAATGGGATCAATGTGCAAAGGTTCCATACTCAGTATATCCCACAGGTGCCTTTCTGTCTCGTCCAGTTCCGGCTGGGCACCGGCCGGGGCCGCTTTTGTTGATACTGACGCACTCTTTGATGTGGAACGAACCATGGGTAGCAAATCTTCGACGATGTCCTGAGCTCGCTCCACCAGTTTGGCTCCTTGCTTGATCAAGCGATGTGGCCCTGCAACTCCCTCTCGGTCGATGGGTCCCGGCACCGCAAAAACCTGACGACCCTGGTCCAGTGCCATTCTGGCAGTGATAAGGGAACCGCTTTTCGTCGTTGCCTCCACCACTACGACACCCAGGGCAAGGCCGCTGATGAGCCGGTTGCGTACAGGAAAGTTTCCCGGCTCCGGAGGCGTACCGGGTGGAAATTCACTGATGACCGCGCCTGAATCCGAGATCCGTTGGTATAGAGTGCGATTTTCTGCGGGATAGATCACATCCAGACCCGTGCCCAGTACCGCCAGGGTCCTACCGCCTCCTGCCAGGGCCCCCAGATGGGCAGCGCTGTCGATACCCCGGGCCATACCGCTCACCACAGTCCAGCCTTCCCACGCCAGTTCCGCACAGAGTTTCTTGCACACGCTGAGACCATAAGCAGACGCCTGCCGGGACCCCACCACGGCGACCGCCCGTTCATCCTCCTGGGAAAATTCTCCCTTCACGTAGAGAAGCGCCGGTGGATCCGCTATGCTGGCCAGATAGCCGGGATACTCCGGAGAGCCCCAGTGAATGATGCTGATGCCGAGGGCTCGGAGCCGCTCCCTTTCTCGTGTGGCAGTCTCCTGCACGCGGAAAGTCTTGATGGCATCAATGGTATCGGGTCTCAGCCCAGATACCTGCTCCAGGAGGTGCCTGGAAGCGCCAAACACGCGATCAGGGTTACCAAACCGCTCAATGAGGCGGTGAAATGTCCTGGCCCCGACGCCAGGCACGAGTGCAAGCGCCAGCCAGGCGTTTTCCGAGCCCATGGAAACTTGTCCCCTCTAAAGCAAACTCACTGGAGCCGCGCCCCCACCGCCCTCCTAGATCAAAAAAGGGGCCATGAAAACTGGCTGCCCAGTCTCATGGCCCGCGGCATTGCTTCCGTGCAACGGCTGCGTCAGTTCCGCACCTTGAGCCGCACACGCTCACCCGGAATGAATTCGCCCGTGGCGTTGGTGACCAGGGCCGCAGCTGTCTCTTCCTCCACCGAAAGGACCAGAAGCCGTCCGATGGGCTGGGCGGTAAGGGCAAGCTCGGACTCCCGTCTGAGAAGGTCTGTCGCCATCGGTTCCCGAAAAACAGAGAAGCGGTGTCCCGGTCGAACCTCCTCATTTTCACCGAGATCGATGAACACGATCTGTCTGCCCCCTATCAGGCGCCGTTGATCATCAGCCAGAACGATGTATCCCTCTTTGGGCGCGGTACCGTCTCGCAGGATGATCTCTTCAGACCTCTTCCTGTACGGCATCAGTTTGTCTCCCGCAGTGATAGCATGATAAGAGCGGCAGACCATTGCCCTGGCATGGTCTGGAGCCACCTCCACTATTTCCACGATGCCCAGGATGCTGTTGAGATACCCCACCTTCTGATCGGTGATGGGATGACGAATGAGATCCGAGGTCTTGAAAACAAAGTAGCGGTCTCCCGCCAGAGCCTGGTCGGAATGCCGCAGTTTCACGTAGATTTCATCGGTCATGCTCAAAAGATACTTCTGATTCTTCTCTCCTATGACCTCACCCGAGCCAGGGGGCCGGGTCGGAGTGATGAATCCCACCTGGTCGATTTCCTCGCAGGTAAAAGTAGCAGGCCTTGTGGGCGGCGGCGCAGGAGGGGCCGCCTGTTCCACGGCTGCGACGGACTTCGGAATCTCATAGTAGACCTGCAGCCGGGTACCTGGGTATATCCAGTGAGGGTTGGTGATGTGTGGGTTCAGCTGCCAGAGCTTGGGCCAAACCCACGAATCATCATAGAGCTCGTCACAGATATCCCAGAGCGTATCGCCCTTGGTCACGATGTAGGTATAGGTTTCGCCTTCCGCTGCTTCGGCAGGTTTTTGCTTCTGGGAGCCCGGGCAGGTGGCTGGCGCAAGGGCAACCACCAGCACACCGGCCAACATCCAGGAAAGGACTGTTTGTTTCACGGCTGACTTCTCCTGTGTTCATGTGGAGCCGAGGCTCCGCATACTCTTTCTCTTGCGTGCTACTTGGCCTTGAACAATAGCCGCGTTTTACTTACGTGTCAACCTTGAGGCGCAAGCAAAAACCATACCTGCTCTACGCATCGGCCGGCTTGTTTTCTATTCTATTGATATAGCTGGTTTTCTGTCCTTGCCTGGGGTAATGGCTCCGGCAAAAGCCGGCGGGCACCGAGACGATGTGCAGCAAACGAGTCACTCCTGCCGGGGCGTTGGCCCCACCCAGCGTGGTGACCGGCCGGAACGGAGTGGGAGCCTCAGCCGGCGCCCTGCGCTCACCTCGCCGGCGTCCTGACCCGAGCCTTTGCAAACCTGGCCTCCCAGGCGATCAATACCGGGCTGGCCACGAAAATAGACGAGTAGGTGCCCACAACAACCCCCACTATGAGGGCAAAGGCAAAATCATGAATCACTCCGCCGCCCAGGATGAACAGGCTTGTCACCACCACCAGGGTGGTTCCGGTGGTGAGGATGGCACGACTCAGGGTCTGGTTGATGCTCGTATTCACCACCTCTTCAAAGGCGCGGCGCCTGGCCTTGCGGAGGTTTTCCCGAATGCGGTCGAAAACGATGATCGTATCGTTCAAGGAGTACCCGATAATGGTCAGAAGGGCGGCCACCACACTCACATTCAACTCCTTGTTGGCGATGGCGAAGGCGCCCATGGTGATCATCACGTCGTGGATGAGAGCAATTACCGCTCCCAGGGCATACTTGAGACGAAGCACCCAGCAGCAGGCCAGTGTGATCACCAGAGCTGCAACGATCAGCACGGGAGTGCTCACTCCCACAGCCCGCAGGGTGTACACTCCCAGGATCAGGGCCCCGGCCATGATAACCGCCGGCATCCACTTGAGCTCGAACCGACCTGATATGTAGATGGCTATGAAAAGCAGAGCGTAATAGATGGCAAGCAGGGCCTTCTGGCGCAGGTCTTTCCCTACTTTGGGCCCCACCATTTCAACCCGCTCCACCACAACCGAATCTTCACCGTACACACCCTCAAGGCTCTCCTTTACCTTCTCGCCGAGACCGCCCGCCTCGGAGACGGAAGTATCGGTGCGAATGAGAAAGACCTTCTCCTGATCGCCGAAGCCTTGAATTGCGCTGCGGTCAAGGCCGATGTCCTTCAGACCTTCCTTGATTTTGTCGGCGGTGGTAGGGTTGTCCAATCTCACCTGAATGATGGTTCCTCCTGCAAAGTCGATACCGTACAGGGAATCCCCGCGGGAGAAAAGCGCCCCCAGGCCGATAAGTAAAACGATCACTGAGACGACGAAGGCGAGCTTGCGCCGCCCCACAAAATCGACATTGGTGTCAGGTTTGATAAACTGCATGGTCACGCTCTTTCCGTGGAATGCTGCTAGATGCTCAGTTTCTTCAGACGCCGTTTCTGAAGCAGGTAATCGAATATAATCCTGGATCCAAAGATGGCGGTAAACATACTGGCGGCGATTCCAAGGCTCAGGGTGACGGCAAAGCCTCGCACCGGACCTGTACCAAATTGAAACAGCACAATGGCGGCAATGAGTGTGGTCACATTGGCATCCAGGATGGTGAGGGTAGCCTTGCTGTAGCCACCGTCTATTGCCGCCCGCGGTGTTTTGCCAAGCCGGATTTCCTCACGGACACGCTCGAAAATCAATACGTTGGCATCAACCGCCATACCAATGGTAAGAATAATCCCCGCAATGCCCGGCAGGGTGAGTGTGGCCCGTAGCGCGGCCAATCCCGCCATAATCAAAATGATGTTCAGAACCAGGGCCAGATCGGCAATAACTCCAGAGAGCCCGTAGTACATCACCATAAAGATCACTACCAGGGCACCGCCCACTGCCATGGAGAAGAGTCCTTTCTGGATGGAATCCCGGCCCAGTGAAGGTCCAACGGTGCGCTCCTCGAGAATCTTCACCGGGGCGGGCAGCGAGCCGGCCCGCAACACTACAGCCAGGTCTTTGGCCTCCTCCATAGTGAACTGGCCCTCGATAACGGCGCTGCCCCCGCTGATGCGGTCCTGAATGACGGGAGCGGAATACACGTTGTCGTCCAGGACAATGGCCAGCCGCTCTTTGACGTGCTCGCCGGTGATCCGCTCGAAAATCTTTGCCCCGCGCTTGTCAAAGCTCAGTGCCACATAGGGGCGATTGAACTGGCTGTCGATACGCACCTCCGCATTGGTAAGGTACTCGCCGGTCAAGACGGTGCGCTCCTTGAGCAGGTAGGTAGCACGACTCACCTTACCGGTGGCCGGATCCACCCGTCGCCCGTGGTATATCTTGCTTCCGGGCGGAACTTTGCCTTCGAGGGCCTCTTGCACGCTGTGTTCCTCATCCACCAGTTTGAACTCGAGCAGGGCGGTCTTGCCGATAAGGTCAATGGCTCGCTGGGGATCCTTGATGCCGGGAAGTTGAACGAGGATGCGGTTCTTTCCCTGGGTGCGGATATCCGGTTCGCTGACGCCGAATTGGTCGATGCGGTTACGGATCGTCTCCAGCCCCTGCGCTACAGCAAGGTTTTTGATGTGGCGAACCTGATCCTTCTTGAGTTCCAGGTGGACCTCGAGCTGGTCCTGGGAGAAATCTCGATGGGCGATCTCCAGCGAGGGGAAGGTATCCTCAAGAAGTTCTTTCACCGGCTCCCATTGCTCATCCCTGGGCAGGAGCAGGCTCACACCTGCCATACCTTCTCGCTCCACCTGACGATAACGGATGTGGGCATTTCTCAGCTCGTCTTTGATCTCTTCGGCGAGACGTTCCGCCGTGTTTTCCACCGCCTTGTCATTTTCTACCTCGAGAATGAGGTGGATTCCGCCCTGAAGGTCGAGTCCAAGGTGAATTTTCTCGTTCGGCAAAAATTTGGTCCACCATGGGGGCAGTTCTTTACTCAGGGTAGGAAGCAGGTAGAAAAACGCCGCTACCATAATCCCGACCAGCAACAACGATCGCCATCTCAGAGCCTTCACGGCACCCCGCTCCTCGACCGAAAAATATCACCGGGAGTCTACCTGTGGACTCCAGTACTCGATTGGCACACCGAAACCCAACGGGTGATTGACCATGTGCAACGGCGAATCTGGCTCACTGCTTCTTGGGTTCCTGTTCCTGGCTCATCAGACTGGCAATGTAGCCTCTACCCACCTTGACTCTGACCTTCTCGGCGATCTCCAGGGTCACCGCCTTATCCGTCAGACCGGTGATTTTTCCCTGCAGACCACCTGCGGTAATCACCGTGTCGCCCTTTTTCAGCTGTGCCAGCAGTTGACGATGCTGTCTCTGTTTTTTCTGCTGCGGCCGAATGAGCAAAAAGTAAAAGATGGCAAACATCAGCAGCAGCGGCACCAGGGCAGCAAATCCGCCTCCCTGGGAGCCGCCTCCGGTACCCATGGCATATGCCACACCTGTCCATGTCATAGAAGATCTCCTCGTGCTTCATCCGAACGCACCTGCGATTGGAAGCAGTGACGATGTGCCATCGTCTCCACCCCCAGCCGGCAGCGTTCAAATCCCGTCTTCTTCCTCCTGTCGCTGTTGATAAAACTGAGCCCTGAACTCCCCGTACCTTCCTGCCGCAAGAGCCCGGCGTATCTCGCGCATGAGCTCCAGAAAATACCAGAGGTTGTGGATGGTATTCAGGCGGTAGGCCAGCAGTTCTCGGGCCACAAACAGATGGCGCAAGTAGGCCCGAGAATAGTGCCGGCAGGTATAGCAGGTGCACTGCTCGTCAATGGGAATATCCTGGTTCTGGTGCCGGCTGTTTTTTATGACTATCCGGCCGCGCCTGGTAAAAAGCATGCCATTGCGAGCATTGCGGGTGGGAAGAACGCAATCGAACATGTCCGCACCCATGCCAACCAGTTCCACCAGATCCTCGGGGGTTCCCACACCCATCACATGGCGGGGCTTGTCCTCAGGCAGAAGCGGCAAGGTTGCGGCCGCCACTTCCCTCATGGCCTCTTTGGGTTCACCCACGCTGAGACCGCCCAGGGCATAGCCGGCAAAATCCATCTCCACCAGGCGTTCGGCGCACCTGCGCCTGAGCTCTGTGGACATTCCCCCCTGGACCACTGCAAACAGTGCCTGGGCGCTGGTGCCCTTTGCGGCCTGACAGCGCCGGGCCCATCGGACGGTCCGCTCCATGGAGGCCCGCACGTAGTCGGAACTCGCTGGATAGGGAGTGCACTCGTCCAGACACATAATGATATCAGCCCCCAGAGCTTCCTGAATCCGCACCGCCCTTTCCGGGGTGAGCAGATAGCGTGTACCGTCCAGATGAGATTGAAAGCCTGCGCCGTCTTCGGTAATTTCACGGGTCGGCGCCAGGCTGAAGACCTGGTATCCACCGCTGTCAGTGAGCAAAGGGCCCTCCCAGTGCATAAACCGGTGCAGCCCCCCCGCTGCTTTCACCAGGTCCGGTCCCGGTCGCAGCCACAGGTGGTAGGTATTGGCCAGCACGATCTCGACGCCCAGGGAGTTCAGCTCCTCGGGAGTGAGTCCCTTGACCGTGCCCCTGGTGCCCACCGGCATGAAGACCGGAGTCTGAACAGCCCCATGCGGCGTCCATATCTCGCCCAGGCGAAGGCTACTGCCTGTGCCTTGCTTCCAGAGGTGAAACTCCACTGCGGGAACTACTCGATGAACATGGCATCGCCGTAACTGTAAAACCGGTATCGCTGCCGGATAGCCTGGGAATAGGCCTTCAAGAGCAGGGAACGCCCCGCCCAGGCCGCAGCCAGGATGATCAGGCTCGAGCCCGGCAAATGGAAGTTGGTGAGCAGGGCGTCAATGACCTGAAAACGATATCCCGGGTAGATATACAGACCGCACCAGCCGCCTCCAGGCTCGACCCTTCCCCGGTGAGCGGCAAACTCCAGAGCCCGCACCGTGGTGGTACCCACCGCCACCACACGCCTGCCGTTCTCTTTGGCCTCATTCACGGCCAGGGCCGTTTCTTGAGGGATTTCAAAGAATTCCTTGTGCAGGCAGTGCTTGCGGATATCCGCTGCCCGAACCGGCTGAAACGTGCCGAAACCCACATGCAGCGTCAACCCGGCGATCACCAGACCTTTTTGTCGGAGTCCCTCCAGGAGCGCCTCGCTGAGGTGCAAACCAGCGGTCGGTGCTGCCACCGCCCCGGGTTGCCTGGCGTACACCGTCTGATAGGCCAGGGCGTCATCAATCTGCTCGGGTTCTGACCCGTCCCGCCGAATATAGGGCGGCAGAGGAACACGGCCTGCATTCTCCAGTATCTCCATGATCCCCCTGCATCCAGGAAACTCCACCCTGGTCTGTCCCTCCACCACCGGATCACAGACCCTCGCCTTTACTCCTCCTGCAAAGAGGAGCTGGGTGCCGGGCTTCGGTGCTTTGCCGGCTTTGATCAGGCAATGATAAGGCCCCTGTTCGATGGCGGGATGGAGAACCAGCACCTCCACCCGTCCCCCCGACTCCTTCCGTCCCACCAACCGCGCCGGGACCACCCGGGTATCGTTCACCACGACAAGCTCGCCTGCGTGCAGGTAGTCCTGCAGATCCGCGATGCTCCTGTGTTCAATGCGACCGGTATTCCTGTGGAGGACCATCATTCGGGATGCATCGCGCCTTTTGCCTGGCACCTGCGCGATGAAGCCGGCGGGGAGTTCATACTGGTAATCTTGCAGACGGTACATGGACCCTTTCCGCTGAGACCGAATCACAAAGTGGGAAGCTAAGCACAGTTGTCGGTGTAAGTCAACACAATATCATTTGTGTCAGCGACTGACGCAGGAGAGATCACTGCATGGTGAGCACCACCCGGCTTCCAGGCCTTTTGTGATCGAGGCCCTCACAATGCATCCCGCAAGGAGAAACCTGGTCAGAAAAACGTGCCGTTCCGGCCAAGATAGACCAGCCCCATACCGATACACATGGCCCCGAAACCGAAGGCACGCAAGTGTCCGCTTGGCATTTCACTGATTCGAACCAACCACACCTTGATCCGTTCAGGAAAGGCAAAGTAGGGTAGCCCTTCCAGAACCATGACCATACCCAGGACACTGAGAAAGAATTTCATGGCATCTCCCATGTGGATGCTCATCTGACCAGCGGCTAATCACCAGGGGGGGCTGGAT
>JBKHJD010000299.1:0-2630 GCA_046538315.1 Syntrophobacteria bacterium | reverse complement strand
CCCATGGACCTGGGAGACTTATACGATTTTGAGCTCTTTATCCAGATCGTATCCGATACCCTGGCCCGACCGGACATCGACGGGATGCTGGCGGTACAGGTTCTCTTTCAAGAAGACAGCCGCGCGCTGGCCAGCTCCATCAGGGATGCCTGTCAGCAAGCCCGGAAGCCTGTGGCTCTTTGCGTGGTTACCGGTGAAGAGGAATGGCGGCTGAGCCGTCGACCAAACTTTCCCATGTTCACCGACCCGGAAGAAGCGGTCCGGGCCCTGGCTGTGTCCAGGGACTTCTATGCCCGCCAGCCCTCGGGCTTCGCCGGGGCGGAGTCCTTCACCGTTGAGACCCGGGAGGCAAAAGCCGCTGTGGAGGCGGCCACGACGAGGGGGGCCCGGCAGCTCACCACGGCCGAGGCGTTTCAGGTTCTTTCTTGCTATGGTTTACCGCTGGCACCCTGGGCTCCGGCGGGTAGCTCTCGGGAGGCCTCAGCCCGGGCAGCGTATCTGGGATTCCCTGTAGCCATGAAGGTAATGAGTGAGGCCATTACCCACAAGTCCGACGTGGGAGGAGTAGTGCTCAATCTCAGATCCGAGCAGGAGGCGCAGGCGGCCTACGAGCGCCTGGCAGGCCTCACGCAAGATGCCGAGCCCGGGGTAAAGGAAACCGTCGTGCTGGTCCAGAAGATGATTCCTGAAGGCCATGAGGTTTTTGTGGGCGGCAAGCAGGATCTTTCCTTCGGCCCGGTGGTGCTCTTCGGCCTGGGAGGGATCTATGTGGAGGCCCTTGGAGATATAGCCCTCCGCATCGCCCCTGTGAGCAAAGCCGAGGCCCGGAAAATGCTCACTGAAATCCGCGGCGCCCGGATCCTGCAAGGAGTGCGTGGCCAACCCCCGGCAGACCTGGAGTCGGTGGTGGAGGTCATCCAGCGTATCTCTCAAATCATGTGTGATCTGCCACTGATTGAAGAGCTGGATATCAATCCTTTGAAGCTCCTGCCTCCGGGGCAGGGATGCCGGGTTGTGGACTGTCGCATGGTTGTATCCACAGATTCCAACTTCTAGATCCGTTTCTGCCGCATTTGGTAAACACTGCCTCCTCGCCTGCCTCGACGAGGGCCTGAAGGGGCTTTGCCAGTTTGCTTTAAATCAGCGCCGAATATCCAGTCGGCAGCTTGTTGGAATCGTCGGGTCATGCAGTGAAACAGCGGGTGGGGAATGCGAAAAGGCCGGCAGGACTCTGGAGTCAAGCCCTCTCTATGGGCGGGGATTGTATGCGGAGATTTCAATCGATCTTGCGAAGAATCAGGTCTCTTCCTTGACGAAGGATCTGGAAAGAGTCCCCTTCTTCGAAGCCCAGTTTTTCCATGAGAAGCGAGCGTGTCAAGGTAATGCTGCCACTTTGGCCAATACTCCTTCGCAAGCCTGTATCAACGACTTTACCAGACGGCTTCCCTTTTGTCCCCGGCAAATCAAGATGTGGAATGTGTCCCAGTTGTCGAAGGCCTCTTACGTACAGGTCCTGTACCTGACTTTTCATCTTGATACCGAATATTCGTTGAATTTCCTCCAGTGACTTTCCTTTCTGCACCTCCAGTGCCACCATCTTGGGGTCCACGGGGAGACTGCTACCCGACGTCATGGGCGTTTTCCTCCATAAATCGATACAGTTGGAACCGTGTCTGAAATTGATTTCAGGGCGCGGTTATGGATAACAGGTGGTGTTGTCTTTGGTTTTCTCCGGCTTCATTGTACCGGCATTTGTGGGGATGTCAATGGCGGGAATCACGGGGCAGAAAAAAGGCAAGGGGTGATACCGTTATATTCAGCGTAGTAGGGCTTTCACTTTTTCCCCGCCTCTCTCCCTCGACCCACTTCTGTTATTTACTGTCCATCCGGAAACTCCTTTTCCCCTCCCCCGGCGCTGGTTGTCGCCCATACTTGAGACTGTGGGTTGAGTGGAACGAATCACATTGAAGGAAATCGTCATCAAGGCACTCCAGGAATACCTGGAAAAGAGACTACCTGCGGACACCCAGTAGAGGGAACTATCCGGGAGGCTGTGTTTTTCCGGCGGCCGTTCGCAAGATAGCCGGGCGAAGCGATGCCGTTCTCCGCTCCGTGCTGTATGATAACCCGGGGCTTTTCTCGGGCTCGCCGCCGGGCTACCGTCGAGGTCTTTTCTTGCAGACAGGGATCCTTCCCCACTCTTGCGTGCACCAAGACGGTGGGCAACGAACAAGGAGGATTTTCCTTCTGGCCCTATTCAGAGTGACTGTGGCCAGACTTCCTGTGCCCTGGATTAAAGATGAAAGGCAACAGAATGAACGGCAGCAGCGCCAGATACGTAAATACCGCCTGCCAGTTTCCCACAAGATGCCAAGCGAGACCGCCCCCAACGATGGCGGGTACTCCCAATACAACAGCTATTCCTGCTTTTCTTGCCGGCTCCATTGTATCACTCCCTCGGAAACTCCTGAGTTTTTCCTTCGCAGCTTTGCTTATAACGAAAATTATCTACAGGTAAAGAAAAAAGGCTCTATCGTTGAAAACCCACAGGACCCCTAAGTCCGAAAACCTCAGTAGTTGATGCCGCGAGTGAACTGTTTCATAAAAGAAAGCCGGGACATCCCGGCTTC
>JBKHJD010000037.1:0-12392 GCA_046538315.1 Syntrophobacteria bacterium | reverse complement strand
AACCAGGGCTAGATGAGCCTTGAGCATCTTGGGATGTTCCTTGATGATCTCCTCGAGCGTCCTGATGGCAGGCCGGTTCTTTTTCCTGTTCCGGTACACCGAAGCAAGGCGCAGCTTTGCGTCCACATCCTCTGGTTTCTTCTTCAGATATTCCACAAGGCTTTCCTCGGCCTGTTGGTAACGGCCGATTCTGCTGTAGGCCTCAGCCAGATTCAGGTGAATGAGAGGGTTGTCCACCCCGTCAGCCAGAGCCCGTTTATATGCCTCGATGGATTGGCGCCAGCTGCCCTCTTGCCCGTATGCGGTTCCCAGGTAGGCCTGAACCTCAGGCCGGCACGATTCCGGAAACATATTCAGATGATCGGCAAGGAATGAAGCCGCCTGTCCAGGTGTCTTTTTCGCATTCAGATACGACATAAAGCCGTAGAAAGGCTCCTTGTCCGGACCACTACTTATCTCGATCAATCGAACGTATGCAGCAAGGGCCTTATCCGTCTCGTTGGCTTTCTGATAAGCCTCCACCGTCTTTTTCATTATGGGCACGGTGGGACTCGAGGCTGCCACCTTGTCGTAGGTGGCGGCGGCCTTGTCCCACCGGCCTTGCTCGGCATAGAGCTCGGCCAGATTGCTCAGGATCAGGGGATTTTCCGGCGCAAGGCGCGCCGCATGCTCATAGTACTCCAGCTTTTCACCGAGGCTGTCGGCAGCCTGCGCCTTTTCCACCCAGTCTCGAGCGCGCAGCCTCACCACCATATGGAAACCACCGATGGAATGAGAGCCGGCCATCACTTTCACCGAGACCTCTAGAGGTTCGTTATAGTCATATTCCGGCCAGAACTCCTTGATCTGTCGCCGGCCCTCCAGCAGTTCGTTTGCTGAAAACTGCTCCGAATGGAAACGCAGCCCCCAGTTAAACCTGCCATCCGTGCGGACATCGTCGACCTTGACCACATCGGCCGGATGCACCACCAGCGTACCTTCGGCCGGAACACTACGCTGGACCTCATTCACGATAAAGATTACCGAAACGAGCCGCTTTGGCATGGGCAACATATTGCGTAGAGAAGTATAGGGCGCAAAGAAAAGCCCATACGTCACCCCGCCGATAACAGCTACCACACAAACGAAAAGGCCGATCCATTTCATCTTGCGGAAGATGGTACCCCGCCTGCCTCTCGCCTGCTTTGCTGCCAGCCGCTCTTGCTCCAGTTGGCGTATGGGAATTCTTCGCTTCATCTTTCCGTGCAGCAACGGGTCCAGCACATGCAGTGCTCCGGCCCCATCGTATCACCCTGACAGGCCGACCGCCCGCCGAAGATTTCGCACCTCCCGGACGTTCAGCCGCCGGCCTTCACCCGGCCGCAACGATCCAAGTTTTACCGGACCCATTTTTGTCCTGCGCAGTCTCAAAACAGGGTGCCCTACCGCTGCGCACATACGCTTGACCTGCCGATACCGTCCCTCGCGCAGGCTGAGAGAAAGCAGTGTTGTCGTTTTCTCCTCATCCAAAACGGCCACCTCTGCTGAGGCTATCCGACCGTCTTCCAGGTCGAGCCCTCCCTGCAAGCGCCCCAGGGCTCTCTCGGCGACTCGACCTCGCACCCTTACCTCATAGGTTTTGACCACCTTGTAACGAGGATGCTGGAGTCTGTGGGCCAGCTCGCCGTCGTTGGTCAGCAGCAGCAACCCCTCCGCATCATAGTCGAGCCTGCCCACTGGATATACCCGCCAGGGAAGCGTACCGACCACATCTGCCACCGTACGCCGCCCCCGGGAGTCATGGAGGGTAGTGACGCACCGCCTGGGTTTGAACAGGGCGATAACTACGCGTTCGACTGTGGTTTTAATGGCTTCTCCATCCACCCGCACCTCATCCTTGCCCCAAACTGCCCGGGTTCCCAGTTCACGCACCACCCGGCCATTCACGGAGACACGACCCTGGCGGATAAGGGTCTCGGCTTTACGACGGGATGCAATACCCGCCCGTGAGAGAATCTTTTGCACTCGTTCACCTGATTGGGTCATGGGATGATCACGAGCTATCGGTCCCTTCCCGTTCAGCACTTCCAGCACCTTCGTTCGGCACCGTCCCAATTTCTTCCAGGGTGGGCAGCGAATCAATATCCTTGAGACTGAAAATCTCCAGGAACCTTTCCGTGGTACCGTAGACAAAGGGACGCCCGGGCACATCTTTGCGGCCGAGGATCTTGATGAGTCTCTTTTCGAGAAGCAAACGCAGGACGCCACCCACGTCCACACCGCGAATTGCCTCCACTTCGGCCCGGAGAATGGGCTGTTTATATGCGATAAGGGCCAGGGTTTCAAGGGCAGCCTGACTCAAACGTGTGGGCGTGATCTTTTTGACCTTGCGGATCCACTCCTTGTATTCCGGCTTGGTTCGAAACTGGTATCCCTGGGCCACCTCGGCCAGGTAAAACCCATGCTCGTCACCGGCATACTCACGGCGCAGCGCCTCCAGTGCCTCGGTTATTTCCGCATGGGTATACATGGAAAGAATGGCCTTGATCTTTGCCAGAGTCAGCGGAACCTCGGCCACAAAAAGCAGGCTTTCAATGATGGCCCGCACCCTGTTCATCAGCCGCCTCCTCCGCTGTAGTGGTGTTTTCCGCTGTGGTGTACAGGCGAATTATGCCACTTGGTTGATGCTGGATGACCCGGACCATCCGTAACCGGACCAGTTCAAGGATTGCCAGAAAGGTGAGGATTATTTCTGACTTTGAGGCTCGATCCCGAAACAGTTCCTGGAAAGTGATGCTGCTTACACCCGCAACAAGCTCCCTGACCTGGATAATGCGGTCCTTGAGCCGCAGGCCATCAGTACTTACGTGCAAGAACTGCTCTGGCTTGGCCTTTTTCAAAACGTTTCGCAGAGCGGTAATCAGCTCGAAGAGACCTACCTCGGCAATATCCTCGCCTCCTTCAAGACCCCAGAATTCTTCCGCCGGGACTGTTCGCCCATAGACGTCCCGGTCCAGTTGCGGCCGGTCGGCAAGGACCAGTGCAGCCTTCTTGATCCTAGCGTATTCCAGCAGGGGCCTGACCAGCTCCATCCGTGGATCTTCCTCCGGTTCCTCGTCCTCGGAAGGGGCTGCCGGCACCAGGACTCTGGACTTTATGTAGGCCAGAGTGGCCGCCATCTCCAGAAATTCTCCGGCCACGTCGATGTTCAGGCTCCGCATCACATCGAGGTATTCGAGATACTGGTCCATGATGAGAGCTATGGGAATGTCGTAGATATCCACCTTGTTCTTCCGTATGAGGTGAAGCAGCAGGTCCATGGGACCTTCAAAGGTTTCCAGCCTGACCCGGTACTCCTCTGGTCCTGTACCGGTGGTCCTGTCATCCTGAATCATGCAGTACCCTCGACAATCACCTTGGTTCTTCGATTCATAGATTCGATGACGAATGTATGCCCTCGGGACTCGGTCCCGCCGTCGGCCGTGAGATCCCTTCGGTCTGAGAGCAGGGCCGAAGACGGGCCGAACCGAGGAAGCATTGGAGAGCGTCTCTGTAGCTGATAGTTGTCACCGCATTTGTGACCCGAAGTACTTACCCGGCGAAGTGCGTCCGCACGAAATCGATTTCTTCCTCGCGACTTGTCAATTCTCCATTCAGACGACCGTCCAGCAGACGATCGAGAATGCGGCGAAAAACGGGGCCAGGGGCAATGCCCATCGCCTGCAAGTCGCGTCCGCGCAGGGCGGGGCGTATCTCCCTGAGTTTGCTGAAATACAGACTGATGGCACGGCGGGTCTTTTCCGGCTGTGTCTTTGCCATCATGAACAGGAGCATTTCCGGGTCAAAATCTTCAAGCAAATGATAGATGTCACTGGGTCTGAATTCCTTGCCGCGGAAGAGCTTCTGGCAAGCGGCGTTGGCCTTTGCTCTACCTTCCACCAGCCACATGGTGAGACGCGGGGAAAATTCCAGCCTGCGGCAGAATTCCTCCAGCTCAGTAGAGCTCAGCGAATCGGTAAGGGCAAGGAGGTACACCAACCAGGGCTGGCAGCCATTCTCTAGAAAGCTGAGGTTGTACCAGGTCAGCACCGCCCGGACCTCCTCCAGCAGGCGCCCCAGAGCAAACACCGAGGAGATACCTGGGTGAAGGTAGGGCAGCAGTTTGTACTCTTGCATCCGCTCGATTGCTGGAGCCGGATTCTCCTCGCTCAGGATCAGTTTCAGTTCGTTGGCAAGTCGCCGCCCACTGAGCCTGACGAGCAGATTCATCTTGACCGCGTTCACAATAAGGTTGGCGGTGTGCTTGCCGATCCGGAAGCCAAAGCGCTGTTCAAAACGGATCGCCCGGAACACTCGCGTCGGATCTTCCACAAAGCTGAAGTTGTGGAGCACCCGGATGGCCTTATCCTTGAGATCCCTCTGGGCTCCAAAGTAGTCGATGAGCTGGCCGAAGTGTCCGGGGGACAGATCCACTGCCAGGGTGTTGATGGTAAAGTCACGCCGATACAGGTCCAGTTTCAACGAACTCAGCTCCACCGTGGGCAGGGCCGCCGGATACTCATAGTATTCCAGGCGTGCGGTGGCCACATCGATCTTGAAGCCGTCTGCGAAAATCACCTTGGCTGTGCCGAATTTCCTGTGAGCCCGTACTCGAGCCTCAAAACGCCCGGCCAAATCCCTGGCAAATTGAATGCTGTCTCCCTCCACCACAATGTCAACGTCCAGATTTGGCCGCCGTAGCAACAGATCACGGATGAACCCTCCCACGGCATAGGCTCGATACTTCCGTTTCGCCGCCACTCGGCCCATCTCGCGCAGCAACTCGGTGACCCGCCGGGGCAACTGTTCGGCCATGATCCTGGAGACATTCTTTCGGCGTTTGCGTTCCGCTTCGTGGGTTCCATCGTAGAGGTAGGTGGGAATACGGCTGGGATCGTCCAGGAGCATATTGAGCAGGTCTTTGCGGGTGATCACTCCAAGGACGCGATCGTTTTCCACCACAGGAAGCAGGCGCTGCTGATGATCCACGAGATGTTGCTGGACCTCCAACAGGGAGCCCTCCGGTCCTACGGTACCGAATTCAGTACTCATGAAATCGCGCACCGGCACCTGATGCAGGTCGTGGTAGAGTCCCTTGTCGATCATCTGGCGCGAGAGAATACCCACCAGCCGCTCACCATCCAGAACCGGAACCGCGTTGATATTGTACCTGGTGAGCAGATCAGCCGCCTCCTGGAGGCTGAGATCGGGTGGCACGAAAATAACCGGAGACGACATTAGCTCCCGGGCCTTACGGCCGGGGCTCACCATGCTGTGGAGCAGCCGGAAGAGTTCCTCCTCAACCTGGATCAGGGTCAGGTCTTTGATCGTAGCCGAGGCAGCACTGGGATGGCCTCCACCTCCGAAAGCGGCCGCGATCTCGCCGGCATTCACCTCGGGCACCCGGCTCCGGGCAACCAGATAAATCCGGTCTTCCATTCTGGCCAGGGCAAAAAGAACGTCCAGGTTTTCCATGTCTATGAGTTTGTGAGCCAGCAGGGCAAAATCACCGATGTACTTGTCGACAGAAGCACGGGCAATGCAGATAGGTATGGTATTGATGGTGTGGGTGGTAGCAGATTGGATCAGATCGTGCAGCAGAGAGATCTGTTCCGAGCTCAGCTCCCGGGTGAGCATGTCACTTACTATATTCAGGTTGGCCCCTTGCTCCAGGAGGTAACCGGCCGCCTGATAGTCTGCCGGTGTAGTAGAGGAAAAGGTAAACGAACCCGTATCCTCATAGATGCCCAGAGCGAGGATGGTGGCCTCGTCTGGGGTGAGAGTGATGCCGCGCTCCCTGATCATCTCGGTCAGCATTGTGACGGTGGCCCCCACCGGCCTGACCATTTCAACAGAACCACATACATCATCCTCAGAATCCGGGTGATGATCATAGATGTGGATGTCAACCTGCTTTCTCTTTACGAGCTTCTTGAACTCGCCGATTCGTCCCGCCTGCCGGGTGTCCACCAGGATGAGGCGGTGGATCTTTTCGAAATCCAGATCCTTGATCTTGGCGAAATCAAAAATATAGAACATGGACTCTACGAAAAACTCTCTTAGGTTGCGCTCCTGTGCGCCCGGAAAGACCATCACCGCCGAAGGGTAGAATTTCCTTGCCGCGATCATGGAGGCCATGGCGTCGAAGTCGGCGTTGATATGTGTGGTGATGACCTCCACTGGTTCACCTCATGCCAGGCAGGCGAGCGTCGGTGTCCGCGTCACGCCCGTGGATGATACTTTTGATGAATCTGCTTGAGTCGCTCCCGGGCCACATGGGTGTAGATTTGCGTGGTACTGATGTCCGCGTGTCCCAGCATCATCTGCACAGAGCGCAGATCTGCGCCTCGCTCCAGCAAATGGCTCGCAAAGGAATGGCGCAGTGTATGCGGGGTAAGGTGTTTTTGGATTTTGGCCTGCCGTCCGTACTTCCTGAGCCGCTTCCAGAATCCCTGACGCGTCATGGCAGTCCCTCGATTGGTGCTAAAGAGAACCTCGCTCATTCTGCCCCGGAGCAACCGGGGGCGGGATTCCAGTGCATACGCGCGCACAGCTTCGGTGGCCGCCTCGCCCATAGGCACAATCCGTTCCTTGGAGCCCTTGCCCACTACAATAAGAAAACCGACCTCCAGATTCACCCGATTCATGGTAAGGTTTACCAGTTCGGAAACGCGTAACCCGGTAGCATAGAGAAGCTCCAGCATGGCGGCATCGCGTTTTCCCAGGATCGTGTTCTGATCCGGCTGCGCCAGCAATTGCTCAACTTCAGTCATACTGAGCACCGCCGGAAGCCGGCGCCCGAGCCGGGGGGAGGTCGTGTGCAGTACGGGGTTTTCCCTGAGATACTGCTCGCGCACCATGAACTTGAAAAATCCCCGCACCGCCGCCAGAAGCCGTGCCCTGCTCCTGGCAGCCAGACCCTCTTCTTGTGCCAGGGATAGAAAAGCCACAATCTCCGGGAAGCCGACTCGAGTCCAGTCCCGTATGCCGCGCTCGTGCAAATAGCTCAACAACTTGAGCAGGTCGCTGCTGTACGCAGCGCGCGTATTGGCGGCAAGGCCCCGTTCTACTGCCAGGTAGTCGAGAAAGAGATCTAGATGCCGTTCCACTGCCCCCGCCTTCGGCAATTGTTTCCGGATGACAGGTCTTCCAGCTATGGCCAAACTCATCGTTATTATTGGTATTTTTTTCAGAGTTGCCGAGAACATAGCAGATGCCCCCGGTCGAGTCAACTGTTAAGCCCGGGTGTGAAAAGGCAGAAGGCAACCCGGGAGCGGTCACAGACAAAATCCACTTGACCAGCCCGGTTGGCTGTGGCAATTTGAGGGTTATACATGGGATTGCCGCTATGACATGGCTTTACTTCAGAACGTTCAACGAGGCAACGGAATGCACTCACCGAAGTCGCAACACCGTGCCGTAAAACCTCGATCGATCAGTGAAAATCTCTCTAAGCTGTTCAAGCTCTTCGACCCCAAAGACAAGGCCCTGATCACGATCGATGCCGACCCAGACTCATTGGCATCGGCGATGGCACTCAAGCGCCTGCTCTGGCGCAAGGTCCAGTCGGTTACCATCGCGCATTTCAACGAGATAAAGCGTTTCAACAATGTCGCCATGGTACGCCTGCTCAATATCCCGCTGGTCAGGCTTCAGAAAATCAATGGCCGGGATTACTCCAGGTTTCTGCTGGTGGACGGCCAGCCCCACCACCACGAGGCATTCGGCGACTTCAGCTACGATGCCATCATAGATCACCATCCCCTCAACACGCAGGTCAGCGCCCCGTTTGTGGACATCCGGCCGGGCTATGGTGCCACATCCACCATGATGACCGAGTATCTGCGCTCGGCCAAAATCCGGCCTTCCAAGAGCCTTGCCACCGCTCTTCTCTATGCGATTCGCGTGGACACGCGTAATTTTGAAACGGGGGCTAGAGAAGAAGATGTCAAGGCCTTTCGTTACCTCTTCCCCCATGCCAACATGAACCTGTTGCGAAAAATCGAGATATCCGACATGGGAGTCAGAGACCTCAAGTACTTTCAACAGGCCCTCGAGAACAGGCGAGTGATCAAGGGAAAGATCTTCAGTCATCTTGGTCCTGTCGATTCGCCGGATATCTTGGTGCTCATTGCCGATTTTTTCATGAGGTGCCACGAGACCGCCTGGACCGTGGTCTCCGGCATTCACCAGAAAACCCTGGTGGTGATCATCCGCAATGACGGTTTCAGAAAAAACGCCGGTACCTGGGCAATCAGGGCCTTTGGGCAGTTGGGCAATGCCGGCGGACATCGGGCTATGGCCCGGGCTGAAATACCCCTTGCCAATCTGAACAACCATCTGAAAAAAGGGGACTCTTCCAAACTGGGCCGCTTTGTCTTGCGCCAGTTCAAGGAGACTGTGTAACTCTGAGGAAGGGATGGGATTCCGGCGGTGTCCGGGGCGTCCGAATGCTAGATTGGCAGGGTAGAGGCACAACCTTCAAGCAATTCCACCAGACGGCGCTCGTAGCTTTGGAGAATGCGCCGCGCCCTTTCTTCGACCTTTTGCAATCGCAGATAACGCTCGCGAACGGCTGCGGCCTTGCCGGGTGTCTCCAGTTGGTTTTTGATCAAATCGATCCGTCTCTCGTGAACAACTCCCAGCACCCGACAGCGGAAGATAATCTGCTGGCAGACCAGGCGCCACTTGAGGCTTGAACTCTTGCAACTCGCGGCCAGGGATATCATCTGCACCGCCTCGTCAATGTCGTCGGCCTCCAGGGCTGCCACTGCGCGCAGCAGGTAGTAGCGACGCGGAAGGAGCCCGGAAGATTCGAATCGCGGGCCGAGGGATCGGCGAAACACTTTGCTCAGCGAATTCAGTCCGATCATGGACGTCACGCCTGCTGGGCCCGGATACCCGCCTGTACCAGCTTCACAAAACTCTCGCGCAACTCGGGCAGATCGAGAGTCATCGCATCGATCTGGTCCAGAACCTCGCGGTAATCCGATGTGGGCTCCACCGGCACGCGGTTTAAGAGATTCACCGTGGCCTCATAAATGCGCCGGTCGATGCGGATGAGACCAAAACCGGCACCAATCAGCGAGAGCAGGCCATTGACCAGGTCCATACCGGTAAGCTCTTCCAGGGTCAATTCCGCTACCAGCCCCATAAATGCGCCTGTCAGTCCGCCGGCAGCACTGAGTCTATGATCCATGGGCATTTCTCCTGTCTGAGAGCCGGGCCAGACCGGCGGCGACCTTTTCGGTGTGCTCCATCATCTCCTGAATGTGCTTGTCCTTTTTCTCGAGGCGCTGCCTGAGGGTGCGGTTTTCCTGCCGCAGCCGTGCCACCTCTGAACCAGCAAACAGGCCGCGGATCTTGCCGTAGAAGAGCATAGCTCCCACACCGAGTACCACACCGAGGGCCAGCCCGATCCAGAAGTAGAAGCGCGGGTCACTCACCTGTGATCACCTCTCCGGATCCTGACAGGTTCCCTCCGGCCTTTCTCTCCAACCGGACCAAGGGATCTCTGTCGTCACGGCTCTGATAGTATTATACTCCACAGCTCAAGTATAACGGAAAAATCGACTGGACGCCACAGCGTATCAGCCTCCAACAGCTACTCCAGAATAGTTTCCCCGGCCACTCCCGGAGCTTCTCCTCCTCTCGTCAAGCCTTCCAATTGCAGACACGCAACAGGGTTTACCTTCTCTCCGGCAGGCGCTTGCGCACAAGCAGGTAGATGGCGCCGGCACCCCCGTCACAAGGCCGGGCCGTGGCAAACGCCAGTACCAGCCGCTTCAGGCGGCCGCGCTTGAGCCAGCAGGAGATGCGCTGCTTGAGGATGGGGATTTGACCGCGGGAATTGAAGCCACGGCCGTGAATGATCAGCACGCACCGCAGCCCTTTGATGACACTGGCAAGGATAAACCGTTCCACATGATGGTGCGCCTCTTCGGCGGTCATTCCGTGCAGATCGAGGTGATCCTGAACCGAAAAATCACCCCGGCGTAACTTCCTGAGGAGTCCGGGATCGGCTCCAACTACCGCATCCTCTATGTACTCATCCGTATACTGGATATCGAAGCAGCCTTCCCCGCCTACAAGATCCACCAGCCTGGCGTATGCCTCAAGCTCCCCTTCCAGGAGCGGCCGCCTGCTGGGTGGCGAAAGCGGCCCGGGAGCCCTCGGCCGCACTTTCCTGCACTTCAAAGGCTCCACTTCGGCCATTGCCTCGCGGAAGAGGCATTCTTCAGAGTCCGAGCCCTTCGCCCCCGAGACGCATCCGGCCTCTGTTTTCCAGCCCGGCTCTGTCTCGGCTCTGCTGGTACCCATTTCACCCCGAGCCTGTCTGAGCATATCGGCAAGCCGGGCGAAGGGGGTATTGAAACGCGGATCGGCACGTGAAGGTCCGGCTCTCCTGGTGCGCTGTCTCTTCATAATGCATCACATCAGTGTTAATGTACCACAGAAGTGGCTCTCAGCAAAGCGTAGACAGACAAACTGTCACCATCCTTCAGGGCAGGGTATGCCATCCCTGGAACCCTGAGAGCCTCGCCCGCCATGCGATTCTTCTCCGTTTCCATCTCCAACCTCGCCTGATCTTTCAGCGGAATTTTCCGGCCTTCCTCCAGCAGCCAGGAACACTTGCGGGTTGCTCTCCCCTGTCACGGCGGGTATAGTACCCATGGAACACACGTGAATCATGCTCCGTGCACTGACCGGAAGCTGGCATAACGAACTGGAAACCGGAGAGAGACACAATGAAGCACAGCGGTCCCCTGAACCCGGAACGGGTCATCGACATCCTTCTCGGCCTGGCCCCTCATACCAGACTCTGCCGACATACCCCGGGCCAGATTACATTGCAGCTGATGGTCACCGGCCGGGATGCGTTCGACGGTGCCGATCTGGACGAACTGCTTCAGGGCATCCCGGGCATACGTACCGCCAAGATCAGGCTGCTTTCCAGATCTGTTGTCATCACCTACGACCAGGAGAGAGTCCCCTCCGATCTCTGGGAATCCTGGCTCCAGCTCAGGGAAGAACCACACCGGGCCCTCGAGGTTCGTGCTCGTCTTGAGAGCATTCTATACAGTGATCCGGGGGGATGATTTTTCTTTGCAATTGAGCGTTTCAGGGTTCAACGTTTCCGGTTTGAAAGTACTTAGAGGTTGAATATAGGGAATCGAGTCTCGATCAACGTATCCATACGACGGACTACTGACGACGGACTACTGACACTGCTGACTAGTGCAGGCGAGAGGCTCTGGAACTGTTCCGAATGGTCACATGAATCCACCGCTTGTCATTGATACCAAAAGGAGACTGGCAGAATTTGTGGAAATCGTAAGCAGCGAATGCTACCTGGCTGTGGACACGGAGTCAAACAGCTTCTATGCCTACAGACCACGAACCTGCCTCATACAGATCTCCAGCGAGCACGCCGACTTTATCCTCGATCCTCTTTCCCTGAAGGACCTTTCGGCTCTGGGGCTTATTTTCGCGGATCCTGCGGTGGAAAAGGTTTTCCACGCTGCCGAGAATGACCTCATCGGCTTGAAAAGAGACTTTCACTTTCGGTTTTACAATCTTTTCGACACGGCCGTTGCATCCCGGCTCGTGGGCCGGAAACGTCTGGGCCTCGCCGGAATTCTCTCGGAGGAGTTCGGGGTACAGATGAACAAGAAATTTCAACGCTGCAACTGGGAAAAACGGCCCCTCACTCCGGAGCAGCTCTCCTATGCCCAACTGGACACCCGTTTTCTCATCGAGTTGCGGCATCGTCTCTACCTGGAGCTCCTGGAGAAAAATCTCTGGGCCTCGGCAAGGGAGCGGTTTGCCGCGCTGGAGAATACCAGCCAAAGGGGTGAAAAACGGTGGGATCCGGATGGGTACCTGTATTTCAGGGGGGCCCGGGAACTGCCGGCTGCATCGCTTCGGGTTCTCAGGGCGCTCTACCGCTACCGCGAGCGGTTGGCCCGCAAGGCCGACAGGGCCCCTTTTCGAATCATGAACACGGAGGCGATGCTGCGGCTTGCCCGGGAGATGCCGGCAGACCGGGGCACGCTCCTGAAAATAAGCGGTCTGCCTTCGCGGTTTAAAGGAAAGAAAGCAGAAAACCTTTTGGGAGTCATTGAAAAAGCCAAAAGAGCCGATCCATCCGGAACGGCCGAGACATCGTGAACACGGCACATGGGGATTGCGGCATGAAGCGCTCCATTCGGCTCCAGGATGTGTACAAAACCTTTACTCACTACCAGGACAAGGCGCGCTCCCCCGACGAGACCGTATTCCAGGTCCGGCACCGCTTTGCCGAGGTGGACCTGGAGATTCTCCAGGAAACCATGCGCATCGACAGCGGTCGCCTGGACATCCCGGTCTATATC
>JBKHJD010000298.1:0-2647 GCA_046538315.1 Syntrophobacteria bacterium | reverse complement strand
GGCAAGGCCAGGCACAGTGATGGCGGCGGATGAAGCGGGCCTGCAGGTGGCTACCGGACAAGGTGCGGTCCTGGTAAAGACCATACAATTGGAGGGAGGTCGCCGACTTTCGGCAGCGGATTTTCAGCGGGGACATCCTCTCCAGGTGGGAACGGTGCTCGGTGGATGAGGCAGTAAGCAGAGAGAAAGAGGTGTCTGCTGCGAAGGAGACACCTGCTGCGGTCAGTGAAGCGCGAGAGATTCCCAAGAAGCGCATCTTCATAAGCCTGATGGCGGTGACCTGCGTCATGCTCGCCGGCCTGGCATTTATTCTGTGGTGGGTTCCCTATGTCGGGCTGAGCAACATTCACCCGTATCTCCCTGCCATTCTGGCTGTGGTACTGTCCGTCGCAGTGCTCGGGCTATTGGGCGGTTGCCTTCTCTTGGTGGTTACCATCCTGGTCGGCCGCGATGTTTTCCTCTCCAGGAAACTGCGAGGTGCGGTGGTCAAGGTGCTCTTCCCGCTCCTGGTTGCTGTGGGCAAGCTTTTCAGCATTTCCAGGGCAAGAATCAGCCACTCTTTTGTTGCCATCAACAACGAGTTGGTTCTGGCTCAGCACCTCAGGGTGCCCCCGGCTCGGCTGCTCCTGTTGATGCCCCACTGTCTGCAGAATTACGACTGCCGGGTCAAAATCATCGGCAATGTGGAAAACTGCGAGCGCTGCGGTAAATGCCCGATCAAGAAGCTGTTGGACCTTTCGCAGAAATATGGTGTGGAGCTTGCAGTGGCAACCGGTGGCACCATTGCCCGCCGCATCGTGGTCCAGAAAAAACCGCGCCTCATTATCGCTGTAGCCTGCGAACGAGATCTGACCAGCGGCATCCAGGATACCTATCCCTTGCCGGTTTACGGCATTTTCAACCGCCGACCCCACGGCCCCTGCTACAACACCCAGGTATCGCTGCGTGAAGTGGAGATGGCCATCCGTTATTTTTTGGGGAAGCCAAGGCTATGACCCCAAGAGCCGTCGCCATGCACGTGCTCATGCAGGTGGCCCGGCGTGCCTCCTTTCCCGACGCTTTGCTGGATATCTACTTCAAGGAACACCCGAAACTCGATGCCCGCGACCGTGCCCTTGTTACCGAACTGGTTTACGGAGTGCTTCGCTGGCAGGGACGGCTGGACTGGATTATCGACCAGCACGTCAAGGTAAAGCCTGACAAGATAGCCCTGCCGGTGCGAGTGCTCCTGCGACTTGCCACCTATCAGCTGCTTTTTCTTGACAGAATCCCACCGGCGGCTGCGGTGGATGAGGCGGTAGAGCTGAGCAAGGTCAGCCAGCCGCAGTATATCGTCCGTTTCGTCAACGGAGTGCTGCGCACTGTCGCGCGCAAACGGGAGATTTTGAAAAAAGCCGATCAGCAAGGAGACAGAGCGGAACGTCTGGCAAGGCGCCACTCCTATCCCGTCTGGCTGGTCCGCCGCTGGCTGGCTGAAATGGGCGAGGAAGAAACGGAAGCCTTCTGCGCGGCCAGCAATCAGATCGCTCCAATCAGTATCCGGGCCAATACCCTGAAGACATCCCCGGGTGCACTTGCTGCTGCACTTAGAGGTATCGGCTTCTCGCTGGAAAGCGGCACCTGGGCTCCTGAAGCGCTCCGTCTCAGGGGAATACGCACCGACCTTTCCTGCCTCCTGCCGTATCAACGCGGCGAGTTTCAGGTGCAGGACGAGGCCTCTCAACTGGTTGGCCACCTGGTGGATCCAAAACCGGGGCAGCGGGTGCTGGATGCGTGTGCGGGTATGGGGGTCAAGACAACCCATCTGGCGCAACTCATGGAAAACCGGGGCGTGATCAGGGCTGTGGACAGGCAGGGCTGGAAGTTGAACCGGCTGACTGAAAACGCCAGGAGGCTTCAAATCTCCTGCATCGAGCCACTGGAGGCCGATGTGCTCGATCTGGAATCCTGCGGCGGTCAGGATCAGTTTGATCGAATCCTGCTGGATGCGCCCTGCACCGGTCTGGGGGTCCTGCGGCGGAACCCTGACATCAAGTGGAAGGTTAAACCCAAAGATTTCTACCGGCTGCACCTGCTCCAGAAACAGATGCTCAGCCGGCTGGCTCCCCTGCTCAGAGCAGGAGGTGCGCTGGTCTACGCTACCTGTACGGTGAGTGCGGAGGAAAACGAGGCCACGGTACGGGCCTTTCTGAGCGAGCACCCCGATTTCTATCCGGATTCAGCCTCGCTCCGGGTAGCTGGAATGTGTGAGGATGGCCTGGGTCAAGCAGGTATGCTCCGGACCCTGCCCCATCGTCACGGAATAGACGGCTTTTTCGCTGTGCGGCTGCGTCGGAAATAATTGACGCGCTTCAGCGGGACCATGATCCTTATCCACACTTGAGACAGTGGGTGGACCGGTAAAGGCATGGAAATGGGTGCTTTTCAATGAAGCAAGTGACCGGGATAAGGCCTTCTTTTGACAGTGAATCACGAAATTGCGCTTTGAAGTCCCCTTTTGTAAAGGGGGACATAGGCCTCCGGCTCGTAGAGCCTACGCCTCGGAGAGGGGATTTTGAAGTGCTCGGAAATCCCCCCTTACCCCCCCTTTGCAAAGCTAGTTGTCGCCCATACTTGAGACTGTGGGTTGAGTGGTGAAGGCGTGGTT
>JBKHJD010000297.1:0-2652 GCA_046538315.1 Syntrophobacteria bacterium | reverse complement strand
GGACAATCTGGAAGGAGTCATCTCGTTTCAGGAGCTGAAAGAGTTCGTCTATGAGGACCAGCTTCAGGGGCTGGTGCTTGCTCGTGATCTCGCCAACCGGGATGTGGTCTATGTGACCCCGGACGAGACCCTGGCTTCGTCCCTTAACAAGTTCAGCTACATCGACGTTGAAGAGCTTCCAGTGGTTGCCGGTGATGATGGTTTTCGCAGGCTGGAGGGGATCATCACCAGAAGCGAACTCATGAGAATTTACCGACGGGAGATGTCGAAACGCGTTCTGATCAGATAGGCGGAGTTGAACTCCGGAGAGCATTTTGAGGCCTTTTTCCTCCGGCGGCATCCGTGCCGGCAGCCCGTCTTGCCTCAACCCTGCAGTAACGGCGCACAGTGAACCCACCCAGATACCGGCCCGGAGCGAATAGCAGTTCCGGAACGCCCCGGGGCCGGGCGGCAATTCCCCCCGAGGTACATTCTTCCGTGACAGGTAAAGCCTGTGGGTTTTACAGATCGTGCAGGTTAGACTATCTCAAAGAGGGTGGTCTGGCTTTTTGGAGTTGAGAGCTGCCGTGTGCTGGCGAGCAGGTTGCCGGCGGCTTCCCGGGACTGAACCTGCGAACTTCCCAGGCACCGGACAAGATGGACAAGCAGGATAGTCTAGATAAAAAGGAGATGACCAGTGTCGAGCAGGCTTTTAGACTGCTTTACCAGGCGTTGCACCAATTCGAGAAAACAGGGGAACAGCTCGGCAGAGCCCTTCGGCTCCTGGAAAGCGTCGCTAGAAGTAAAGATCCTGACAAAATCGATTGATTCTCTTCCTCGAAACATTCGTAGATCTGCTGAATCGTGAACTTTACACCGACGATTGTTGGCCCTACGTCCCGGGAAATCCGGCTTACAGTGGAAATTGGAATAATACCGGTTTTTGGATATATCTGTCTGAACTCCGGGTGCAACCGCAATCGGCCTCACAACGGAAAGGAGCAGCTATGGTGTATCATTTCGAGAACCTGGTATTCGAGGGTGGAGGGGTAAAAGGCCTCGCCTTCTGCGGCGCCCTTGAGATTCTGGAGCAAAGGGGAGTTATGGCCCAGGTCAAGCGGTTGGCCGGGAGCTCTGCGGGAGCGATCACTGCCGGTCTTCTGGCTTGCAACTACACGGCGGAGGAGATCATACTGGCGTTGAAAGACAAAGATTTCAATGATTTCAAAGATGACGACTTCGGCATTTTTCGGGACGTCAAGCGGCTGATGACCGAATTCGGCTTTTACGCCGGCAAGGAATTTTACCTGTGGTACGGCGAACTGCTTGCGAAAAAGGCGGGCGATCCCGATGTGACCTTTCTTGATGTTTTCGAGCGGTACGGCAAGGAACTGGTGGTTACGGGGACCTGTCTCAACCGCAGGGAGACCCATTACTACACCAAAGAGCGGAACGCGCGCATGCCGGTCAGGGATGCTGTCCGCATCTCCATGAGTATTCCCCTGTTCTTTGCTGCTGTTGAGTGGCAGGGGGACCTGCTGGTGGATGGCGGAGCGCTGAATAATTACCCTGTCTGGGTATTTGACGGAGCTTATTCTGGTGACCCGAAAGGGCGCCATGGCGAGCCCAACCTGGGGACTCTCGGACTCAAGCTTCTCACCGAGGAGGAGGTAGAGGAGTCGGTTTCAGGGCGGCACCTGTCCAATGGCATTTATAACCTCAAGGACTATGCTCTCGCTCTGGTGGACTGCCTGACGGCCCAGATCGACCGATTACACATCAAACCCGGAGACTGGAAACGCACCATTGCGATCAATACCCGCCACATCAAAACCACCCAGTTCGATATGTGGGAGGATGAGAAGACGTTGCTCCTGGAGGAGGGGCGGCAGGGAGCGGAGAGCTTTTTCGCCTGGTACGACTTGCAGCATTCGTAGCGTGAAGCCCTGACCGGGTGACGTTTTTGACCCACCTGATGCAGAAACCAAAAAGGAGGTAGAACCATGCCGGACATTCGGTACGTATGCCTGTCGGATATGCACCTAGGCGAGGAGGACAGCCTGCTCACCAATATGAAGGTTGCCCGTAATGAAACGGAGCCTGGGGAACCCAGTCCGGTTCTGAGCAGTCTTGTGGAGTGCCTGCGAGATCTCATCCAGGAGAACGAACACGGCGAAAGGCCGACGCTGATTTTGAACGGTGACATCCTCGAACTGGCACTGGCCTTGACCCATGAGGCGGCGATGGCCTTTGAGCGCTTCATGGAACTTATCAAAATGCCGGACGGGAGGCCTCTTTTCGAGCAAATTATCTATATCCCCGGCAATCATGACCACCACATCTGGGAGATTGCGAGAGAGACCCGGTATGTGCACTACATCGAATCGGTGAAAACGGGCGCTACTTTCAGGCCCTCCCGGCACACCACGGGGATGTTCGTGGATTCCTTTCAGAAGCTGGTGCCCTCGTATTTTTTGACCAATCTTGTCCAGAGACACGCTCATCTGCAAAAAATGGAAATCAAGGTGGCCTATCCCAATTTCGGCCTTCGTTCTGAAAATGGAGAAAAGTGCGTTGTTTTTCACCATGGTCACTTCACCGAGTCAATTTACCAGCTGATGAGCACGTTCAGAAGCCTCCTGTTCGGCCGTGAGATGCCGGACAGCATTGAAG
>JBKHJD010000036.1:0-12450 GCA_046538315.1 Syntrophobacteria bacterium | reverse complement strand
GAGGACAAGTTCGAGAACATGGGCGCCCAGATGGTCAAAGAGGTGGCGAGCAAGACCTCGGATGTTGCAGGAGATGGCACCACCACGGCCACCCTGCTGGCCCAGTCCATTTTTTATGAAGGCTCCAAGCTGGTGACGGCAGGCCACAATCCCATGGCCCTGAAGCGGGGCATCGAGCGCGCCGCGGCAGCTGCGGTGGACGAGCTCAAGAACCTGAGCAAGCCCACCAAGGACCAGAAGGAGATCGCCCAGATCGGTACCATCAGCGCCAACAACGATGAGACCATCGGCAACATCATTGCCGAGGCCATGAACAAGGTGGGCAAAGAGGGTGTGATCACCGTGGAGGAGGCCAAGGCCATGGAGACCACCCTGGAGGTGGTGGAAGGCATGCAGTTTGACCGCGGCTACATCTCGCCCTACTTTGTCACCGACGCCGAGCGCATGGAAGTGGCCCTGGAGGAGCCCTACATTCTCATCCACGAGAAGAAGATCAGCAGCATGAAGGATCTTCTGCCCCTTCTCGAGCAGATTGCCAAGATGGGCCGGCCCCTTCTTATCATTGCCGAGGATGTGGAGGGCGAGGCCCTGGCCACCCTGGTGGTGAACAAGCTCAGGGGCACCTTGCAGGTCTGCGCGGTGAAGGCGCCCGGTTTCGGAGACCGCCGCAAGGCGATGCTCGGAGATATCGCCACCCTTACCGGTGGTCAGTTCATCTCTGAGGATCTGGGGATGAAGCTCGAGAGTGTGAGTCTCAACGATATGGGCATGGCCAAAACCGTCAGGGTGGACAAGGACAATACCACCATCGTGGACGGCGGTGGCAGCCGCGAGGCCCTGGAGGGCCGGGTGAAGCAGATCCGCACCCAGATTGACGAGACCACCTCGGACTGGGATCGGGAAAAGCTCCAGGAGCGCCTTGCCAAGCTGATCGGCGGTGTGGGTGTGATCAACGTCGGCGCAGCCACCGAGACCGAGATGAAGGAGAGGAAGGCGCGGGTGGAGGATGCCCTCAATGCCACCCGGGCCGCGGTGGAAGAGGGCATTGTTCCGGGCGGCGGTGTGGCACTGGTTCGCTGTATTCCGGTTGTGGAAAAGATCAAGCTGGAAGGCGAGGAGCAGATGGGCGTACGTGTGGTGAAGCGGGCTCTCGAGGAGCCTTTGCGCCAGATTGCCAACAACGCCGGCCACGAGGGTTCGGTGGTAGTTGAGCGGGTCAAGAACGAAAAGGGAAGTTTCGGTTTCAATGCGGAGACCGAGATCTTCGAGGATCTCACCAAGGCAGGTGTGATTGATCCCACCAAGGTGGTACGCTTTGCCTTGCAGAATGCGGCAAGTGTTGCCTCGCTGCTCTTGACCACCGAGGCCACGGTGGCTGAAAAACCTGAGGAGAAGGAAGAGGCCCCGGCAGGACCGCAGGGCGGCGGTATGGGCGGTATGGGCGGTATGGGCGGTATGTACTAATCTAGCGCCGCTCGGCGTTTTCGAAGGCAAGTCTATTTCACCGATTCACCGAAAGATAAATCCCCCCATTTCCCCTCTTTGTGAACGGGGAAGGGGGGATTTTTTATCCAGCCGCTGTCCATGCATCCCAAGGGAATATGAAAGACAGTGCGCAAGTCTTGGATCCAAGAACCGGGGGTGTCCGTTTATCCCAGAAGGATTCAGGTGCGCAATGTCAGCTGTCCGTTATCAGTAGTGCGTTGGTTCACTATTTTTATAGATATAGGTCAGATATCCGCCGGCTTTTTACCACCCTTTCTTTACAATTCCCCCCTTTGGAAAGGGGGGTAAGGGGGGATTTCGGAGCGTTTCAAAATCCCCCTAAATCCCCCTTTACGAAAGGGGGACTTCATACTTCCCGACCGACGCGCATCGGGTCAATGTGTCATTGCTCTGCAAACAAATGATTTCCTCTCCCTGGACGGGAGAGGATTGAGGTGAGGGTGATAAAATACATGTGGATTTAACTTTTTTATCATCTCCCCCTCCCCTTTATCCCCTCCCACCAAGGGAGGGGAAAAATTTTCGTCGAGGGTGGAGGAGACTCTCAGAGCGCCAGCCCTTTATTTCCCCCTTTGCAAAACGGGGTAAGGGGGGATTTCGGAGCTCTTGAAAATCCCCCTCAATCCTCCTTTCCAAAAGGGGGACTTCCGCGACATTTTGCTGATGGGAGGGATTCTGCTTGCATCTTGGCCCCAATATTTTTTAGTATACCGATAATTTTCTCGAAGGGCTGGGTGATTGGTACACAGGTGCAGCTGCGTTAGCCGGACTGCACCCAGAGGCCGCTCGTATCGGTTTCCATGGAGATGACCTGGATCTGTCTTGGCTTGGTGGGGGCCGCGATATGGCTCGGCATTCTGCTCTCGCCGTGGCGGCCCTGGAGCACCCGTGAATCTCTGAACGCGGCCTCTGCTTTTTACCGGGCCGATCTCAGTGATATCACCGTTCTCATCCCTGCGCGTAATGAAGTGGAGACCATCCAGGCAACCCTAGCAGCCTTGAAGGCACAGGACGGTGATCTGAACATCGTCCTCATAGATGATCGGTCCGAAGATGAAACCACCAAGAGGGCACGCAGTGCATCACTGGAGAAACTGGTCCTCATTTCTGGTCAGCCTTTACCGGAAGGCTGGACAGGCAAACTGTGGGCGTTGGAGCAGGGACTCCACCAGGTGAATACTCCGCTGACGTTCCTCATGGATGCTGATATAGTGCTGCGGCCCGGTCTGCTCGCAACGCTTCGCGAGAGGATGCGCAAAGACAATTTCCAGTTTATCTCACTGATGGCCGCATTGCAGATGCAAGGCTTCTGGGAGCAGATGTTGATCCCCGCCTTTGTTTACTTTTTCAAGCTTCTCTATCCCTTCCGCTTGTGCAACTGCCCGGCTTCGCGAGTGGCAGGCGCGGCCGGAGGGTGCATTCTGCTTGAGACCAGGGTGCTGGACGAGATAGGAGGCTTTCAGGCCTTGCGGGGAGAGTTGATCGATGATTGTGCGCTGGCCCGGCGCGTCAAGTCTCTCGGTTACAGGACCTGGATAGGACTGACCCATTCCGTGCATAGTCTTCGTCACTACCCGGACTTGAAAGGGATCTGGAATATGGTGGCACGCACCGCCTTCGCGCAGCTGCGATATTCTCCCCTGCTGCTGGGGCTGTGCACGGCTGTAATGGTGACAGCTTTCTTGGTTCCGATAGGGGTAGTGATCTCTCCCCACCCCGTGGCTCGATTGGTCGCCACTGTCGCTCTAGGTGCGATGATGTTGAGCTATCTGCCGATCCTTCGATTCTACCAGATGTCAGGATGGCGGGCGCTGACCATACCCCTGGTCGGTACGCTCTACCTGGCCATGACCTGGAGTTCGGCAATCCGCTATTGGCAGGGGAAAGGCTCCCGTTGGAAGGGGAGGGTTTACTCCAGAAGCCTCCATTCGGGTTGAATATAACCGGCACCAGAAAAAGAAGGCAGAAAGACGGCTGTTGCGGAATTTGATCTGGATTCGATGGGAGCATGGGAATTTGGCGGGGTCGCCTACTCGACAAAGTACATACTCGGCAAGGAGCTGGGTTGGATGCAGGGGAGGCCGTCGTGGCTTTTCTTCGTTCCGAGTCTTCCGGCCTGGTCACTTCAGCGTAGCTGCGCGCGGGGGAAGGCGCCCCCTCCCTGTTTCCCGTTCCTGCGGAACTACCCCACTCGCAGCTGCGGAAGTGGCTCAGGCCTCCCGCCAGTCACTCAGAAGAGCCACGACGGCCTCGGGTATCTGTACGCGAGCAGCGGTCTAAAAAATCCTTGGAATTAGTACCAGGCTCGCGTTAACCAGGGGGAAGACTCGTTAAATCGGGGAGTCTATGGAGCTAGTGATCGGTGGCAGCGGCTTTATCGGAAGCCACATAGTCCGGGAATTACTCCGGCGTGGCAAAGAGGTGAAGGTCTTTGACCGTTGCCCTTTTCCGCCAGATGAGGGGGTGTTCCCAAGTGAAACGGTCCTGGGGGACATTCTGGATCCTGGAATGCTACGCAGGGCCATGCACGGGTGCGATACGGTTTTTCACCTGGCCGGCAATCCACAACTCTGGGACCGGAATCCCCAGATTTTCGATCAGGTCAACCGTCGGGGGACAGAAAATGTAGTGCGGGCCGCCAGACAGACCAACATCAGACGACTGGTCTACACGAGCAGCGAGACCACCCTTGCACCTCTGCACCACAACGGACCCATCGTTGAAGAGACCCGGACCGTTCTGAGTGACATGATCGGGCCGTACTGCCGCTCCAAGTTCCTGGCCCAACAGGCTGTTCTGCAAGCAGCCAGAGAAGGATTTCCCGCAGTTGTAGTAATACCTACCTTACCCATTGGCCCTGGAGACCGAAATCTGACGCCACCGGGCCGCATGATCCTCAACTTTCTCCAGGGCAAAATCCCGGGCTACATTGACTGCACGCTTAACTTTGTCGACGTGAGGGATGTGGCGCTCGGTCATCTCTTCGCTGCGGATAAGGGCCAGCCGGGCGGCAGGTACATATTGTCAGGCCACAATCTTACACTGACTGAATTTTTCTCCTACCTGAGCAAGGTGAGTGGCAGACCGCCACCCAGGATTCGTGTCCCCTACGTGGTGGCTCTGGCCTGGAGCTATATTGAAGAATTGACAGGCAAGTTGACCGGACGGGTTCCCCGGAGCTCTGTCACAGGAGTCAAGCTGTGCAAGCGATCCCTCGCCTTTGATGGCAGGAAGACCTGGGAGGTACTGGGCCACAGGCCGAGACGCCTTGAGGAGTCGATCCGGGATACTGTTCTCTGGCATAAAGGCCGTATGTCCCGTGTAGATACTATGCACTAGGCAGTAAGCACCAGGCACCGAGGGAAGAACGCGGTGACGGGGCGAGACGGAGACGGGGAGAGACGATGAGGGGACCAACGTTTTTTCCCTTATGAGCTTACAGCTGTGAGCTGGTTTTCCCGCGAACAATCCAACGAGCTCCGCTCCGCGGAGCGATCGAACGAGCCGAGCTCCGCTTGCCGATCGAACGCCTTGAACGAGCGCAGCTCGCCTGCGCGATAGAACACTTCCTTCCCTATGAGCTTTTTCAACTATGAGATAAAAGCTCTTCGGTGTCTCTGTCCCCCGTCACCGGGTCCTCCTGCTGTCTGGGTGCTTACTGCTTACTGCATAGTGCATAGTATCTTTCCCTTCCCTATGAGCTTTCAGCTATGAGCTCTTCTGTGTCTCCACGGTTCCGTTCTTCCACCCCTGTGACCAGGTAGGATCTCTGAGCTAAGGCTATGAAAATAGTGATGCAACGGACGACTGACAACGGACGACTGACAACCACTAGTCTCCATCCGAAAAGGCCCTTCGCTTGGCCCTGTGGG
This sequence comes from Syntrophobacteria bacterium, assembly GCA_046538315.1. Lineage (GTDB taxonomy): Bacteria > Desulfobacterota > Syntrophobacteria > BM002 > BM002 > JBKHJD01. The sequence goes on along the minus strand of JBKHJD010000036.1, from coordinate 7,072 downwards.
AGCGGCTTTTAGCCGCGATAGCTTACTTCTTGAAATCGTACTCTTCAAAAACCTCATGTAGTTCCTCATAGACCATCTCCCTGGTGAGGCCGAAGTCCTCCAGGCTGTATGTATGTCTGCTCTTGTAGTGCCGGGCCGTCTCGCTCTCATCCTCAAGCGCTTTTCTGTACTCGTCGGCCATTTCCAGGTTCAACTTCTCATAGATCCAGGCAACGGTACCTTTTGGATCCCTTACCAGGTCCTGGTAGCGAACTTCGATAAACTGATTCTCCGGAAGACTCCGCTTCAGCTGCAAAACGTAGCGGTAGTACGCAAAGATCATCTTTGCTACACCCCGGCTCGCCTGGGAGTCTTGCTTTACCTGAGGAGCCAGCGTTCTCCAGGGTGCACAGAACATGCTGATCAGCGACGGCACAGATTCATAGGGATGGCGGATCAAGTGGACGATGCGCATGTCAGGAAACACCTCGAGGATGGAACCCAAGCGCCCTGCAATGAGGGCGACTTTTTGCAGCAGTGTCTTGTCGGGCCCGGTGGCGAACATGTGCCGTTGCAGGCAGTCCCGGTAGTACTCCATGAGCTTGGATCTTTTCGCCGCGGGCAGCTTGTCCACGAACGTGGCCTGTTCCAACTCGCCTAGAAACGGGAGAAGGAGCCCGAGCAGGGGACTGAGCATTGCATAGACGAAGAGCATTTCATCGGATTCCGCCTTCTGCGGACCGGTTTTGTGGATCGTCTCCCAGCCCCTGAAGCCTCTTCGACTTATGCGGTTGAGCGCTCTGGCGAAAGGACTGCCGAGACCGTAATCGAGCCTGGCCGCCACAGCAAAAAACTTGTAGAAGCTTACTGCCGGGAAAACGGTATGGTAGAGCTTGAGGTAGCTGAATTGCTGATCCAGGCAGACAAGCCGGTGGGTGAACGTCGTACCGCTGCGGGGGTTGCCGATAATGTACACAGGGGCCCTGATGCACTGCTTGCGATAGCCCGGGAACAATACCGGATCAAGCAGACGCACAACCCAGACAAAGGTACGAAGAAGCAAAAAAAGGGAGACAAAAACAGCTACAAGACATGCGTGCCGCGGAGAAAAATACCTTCGAGAGAACGTCAGGCGCAGCCCTTTGAACAGCGTAGGATAGTGAAAGTACATCGCATGTTTCTGCCATTTTCCGTTCTTTCCATTCAATTCGGCTCACTGCCTCGGGATAGATTGAGCTGTCTTCAAAAGATCAATCCGAGTACTGGTCGATCTTCTCTTTCAACTTGCCCACAAGCGCATCGAAATCATGATTTTTCAGAAAGCAGGTATAATCCGCCCTTTTCAACGAGAGATCGCTGACACCGTCTGCAACCACGTTGATGATCCGCCACTCGTCCCCTGTTTGCCGCAAGATGTAGTCCAGGTGAACCTCTTCGCCGCTGGCCTTGACAAGGACGGTTTTCACCAGAATTCGGTTTCGAGGAAGCCGCTCCTCTGAGAGAGTTTTGAAGCTTTCGCCGGAATAGTGATCGAAGCGGCCGGCATAGGTGGCGATACTCAAACGGGTGAATGTCTCCACAAACGTGGCCTTCTGTCTATCATCAAAGCTGCTCCAGTATCTTCCCACTACGATTCGGGCGATGAAGGGAAAGTCAAAACTGGCTGTTACAACCGGGGCAAACTGTTCGTAGCGGCCTGCATAACCCAGCTCATCGGCCTTTTTCATTCCAGTGATAAGGGTAGCGTGGAGCTCTTCAACCACCTGGGTTGCGGAAGGAGCGGAAAGCGAAGCTGCCGGTGCGAGCAGATAGGCCACGATACCGGCAACTGCCAATGACCGGCAAATGTTCATAGTTTCACCTCTCCCTTCACGCAGTCCCCATTGATTTCAATGGTTGCAAGCCAGGTCCTGTGGGAGTCTTTCATCCCACATCCCATAGCCCACATCTCACATCACTCGATCATCATCCGTATCTCTTAACAGAGGTGCCGTCTCCCACCCGTATCCCTGCACTGGGGTCACCAACGGCATCAGAGCCGGCTGGGGCCTTCGGTTGGGTCGGGACCCGGGCACCTTCGGTTCGTATTCCCCGCACCGACACCCGTAATGCCTTGAGTGGATGGGTCAGGGCGTCGTTTACAGCCGTGGCTTCGAAGCCGCTATGCAGCATGCAGTGAGTGCACTTGGGATTGCGCCCCGGCCCGTACTTCTCCCAGTTTGTCTCTTCAATGAGCGTCTTGAAACTCGGGGCATAGCCCTCATCCGCCAGCAAGTAACAGGGTTTCTGCCACCCGAAAATGTTACGGGTGGGATTGCCCCAGGGGGTACACTGGTAGGACTGGTTGCCGGCCAAAAAGTCAAGATAGAGGCTGGTATGGTTGAATTTCCATGTACGCTTCTTGCCAATTTTGAAAATGTCACGGAATAATTGTTCACTGGCCTTGCGTTTCAAGAACACTTCCTGTTGCGGTGCGTTTTCGAAGTTGAAACCCGGGGAGACGGTGATACCCTCCACACCCAGAGCCATGGCGAAATCGAAAAAATCTGCGGCCTCCTCAGCTGTGACGCCCTCGAAGAGAGTGCAGTTGATCGTGACGCGGAAACCCTTTGAAAGGGCGAGCTTGATCCCTTCGACCGCTATATCAAACACGCCCTGGCGGCACACCGAAGCATCATGGCGTTCGCGCTTGCCGTCAAGATGGACAGAGAAGGTAAGATGGCGCGACGGGGTGTAGTGGTCCAGGCAATGGTGCAGGAGCAGGCCGTTGGTGCACAGATAGACGAACTTCTTGCGGCTGACGCATCCCTGGACGATCCGTGGCATCTCTTTGTGGAGCAACGGTTCCCCGCCGGCGATGGATACAATGGGAGCGCCGCACTCGTCCACCGCAGAGAGGCATTCCTCCACACTGAGATGTCTGTTGAGGACATTTTCCGGATAGGAGATCTTACCGCAACCGGCACAGGACAGATTACAACGAAAAAGAGGCTCCAGCATCAGCACGAGAGGATAGCGCCGTTGACCGAGCACCTTTCGGGTGATGATGTACTCAAGTACTCGAGACTTTTGAACAAGGGGAAGACCCATTTCGCAACTCCTGGAAAGAGATTTTCGTTGCGTACTCTATGCAACTTGTCTCTTCTTTTCAAATAAAAAATGACCGGACATCCAGTCCACCCCGGTGTTGAACCACGACCGATCCGATCTGGTAGTCAGGACCACAATCCACAAGAGGCACATTTGCTTCTTCTACGGATGAGGCTGAGGTGGCCGGTCTGTAGCAGACGATTGAGAAGAGAGACGATGGAGGCACCCCAGGGATTTCCACTCATGAACGCTACGTATCCGTCAGGTGGCGCATTGACGTTGTTGATCCAGCGTGAGCAAGGCCGGCACCACAATCAAAGTGCATATGAGAGTGATGCCGACACCTATGGTCAACAGCTTCCCCATACCAGCCATTCCCCGGTGAGCGGACAGGGCAAGGATACCAAAGCTGCTGACCGTAGTCAAGGCGCTGTACAGGACCGCTCGGGCAGTGCTGGTATGAAGCATTTGACCATTGGGTGGCGGAGCGGTGCGCACGCGATGTACCATATGGATGCCGTTATCGACTCCGATGCCCAGGATGAGCGGCAGTGCAATTACGTTGGCGAAATTAAACGGAATGTCAAGTAAAACGGAGGCCGCGCCAGTAAGTGTTCCGGCCAGCAGCAGAGGCAAAAGCACCAGGAGCGTGTCCAGTTTCTTCCGCATCAAGATCAGCAGCAAGGCCGCAATTGCGGCCAGGGACAAGAACAGTGCCTGTCGAAGGGCTTTGACCACCGCATTGCCCGCTTCAAGGGTGACCACCGGAAAGCCTGTGGCGTTGGGAGCCACCGTGTGCACTGCTGCAACGAACTGTTGCAAAGCTACAGGGTCATTGAGATCTTCCCGAGGGAATATCTCCACCCGATGACGGCCGTCAGCGGCCACCCAACGCTCCACCAGGTTTCTCGGCAAATCCTCTACCGTGAATCGATCCGTCCTGAGGGAGGCCGCAAGGCCATCCAACCGGGGCGGTAGAGAGCCCAGAAGGCTATTTTCAAGCCTCGTCAGCATCTCGTGCAGGCAAGAGGGCTCTTGGGATGTGAGAACGGCGCAGAAACGTGCGAGGCCGTCACGCAAACACTGGACTGCCTGCGTCAGGGCGCCGTCACTGTTTCCCTGGAGGTAACGATCCAGGGCTGCCAGCAGCTCATGGGATGCGCCCATTTGCTCTTGGACGGTAGGCGAGGGTTGGAGATTCGTCCCAACGAGTTCAGGTCCCACGAGCAGATTGATCTGCTCAATAATGTCGAGCTTTTCATCCTGATGAGGTGGAACGAAATCGTTCAGGGTGAGGGTTTTCTGCACCAGGTCCAGCTCAGCGAGCCTGTCCGCATAGTGTCCGGCCCTCTGGGCGTTTGCTGTGAGGAAATTCAAGGTCCACGGGGAGTTTTTGTCTCGGGCCAGCAACTCGGTGAAGGTAGCCACCGATTCACTCCGGGGATCACGGAGATTCATGGGATTGCTATCGAAGCTCACCTGTGAAAGCAAGAGCGCTCCTCCCAGACCCAGAATCAGTGCTGCCCTGCGGATGCCGACTGCACGGCGCGTCGGCAGGGAGAGCAGCAGACCCAGACGCCCTGATGCCGGTTTCGGCACCATTGATCTTCCGGACAGGGGAGCGAGGCTCAAGAGAGCCGGCAGCACCGTGAGGTTGGCTACCAGACTGATGAACATGCCCGTACCCGAGATCAGGCCGAGTTCGGCCACTCCGGTGAAGGCAGTTGGAATGAAGGCGTAGAAAGCAAGAGCTGTTGTAAGCGTGCACAGGACCAGAGAACCGCCGATATCCTGGGCGGTGCAGCGCAGGGCGCTGGCATGGGCCTGGCCCTGTTCCATGAGTTCCCTGTATCTCAGACAGAAATGGATGGCATAATCCACACTGAGGCCGATGTACAATACCGCAAAGGTTACCGACATGAGGTTTAGGTGCCCTACCGCGAAAGCGGCAAATCCGGCGGTCCAGATCAATCCCATGACGAGGGTCAGGAGAGTGGAGACCACCAGCCTGGGAGAACGCAGGCCAGCGAACAGGACGGCCCCGGCCAGAAGCAGGGCGGCCAGACCAGCAATCTCTGCGCCGCGGCTCACACTTTGCATTTCTTCATATTTCAGCGCCACGTCCCCGGTGATTCGCATTCGTACGCCGTTATTTTCATCGAGGTTGAGTTCCTGTGCCAGCCGCCGTATGGTATGGATGGCCGCTTCGGCGGGCAGGAGCTTGCCGTAGTCGAGGCGTGGTTTCACCACGATGAACTGCCGGAGTTGGTCCGAGGTTGACTCGCCGCCAAGCATCAATTCCTGCCACGAAAGAGTATAGTTCCCGCCGTCGAGAACAGATTCGACGGCCTCAGTGACCGGCTCGAAGATCGCAGTCAGATCCATGTCGTTTCCGTCCAGAACCGCGTCCACAGCGCTGGTCAACATGGAAAACAGGCCGCGCAGGCTCCGGTCGCGCGTCAGTTTCGCCAGAAACGGCTGCACCTTCGCCAAATTATCCGCCAGATCCTCGAGTTCCGCGGGACTCCGGTACAGCAGGGCGTTCTCCTTGAAGAACTCACCCCCTCCCGGTTGGTACACCGTTTCGATAAGATCGGTTTCCAGTTCAAGGCGATCGGCAAGGGCCGTACTTGCATCCTGGACGAGATCCGGGGTATCACCATCCAGCACCAGCAGGAGCGTATCGTCGTACTGGGGAAATGCCTTCTTGTAGTCCAGGTAGGCGCGGCGAAATTCGAGATCCTCCGAGAGCATCTCGCCAGTATCGACGTTGATGCCGAGGTTGCTCACAGCGAAATAGAAAAGGGCCCACGTGAGCCCACACGCCGCGAGAACCACCAGAAGGGCGAGACGTCCAACGGAGTCCACCCAGAAACCAAGGAGTCTATCCAGCCTGTTGGGACTGTTTTCTGCCGTGGTACGAAATCGCACCATCACATCCTCAACCAACTAAACAAGTAACGTACGATCGGATGACCGGGCAATGAGGCCTCGATACTATCTAGCACACTAGGGAGCCAGGAGTCGACTGCCCGTGAGGCGCACCACGGCGCTCAGGGAGGCCCGGGCGGCGCGAAAATTCCGGGCGAGCTCAATAAGGACGGTCAGTTCTCCGGGATGCCGCACCAGTGCACGTAACAGCCGGGCCGGAGAGACTGTGCCGGATTCCTCCACGGCAGCCAGAGCACACAATGGGACAACGCTGTCTGACGGGTCGGAGATAACGCGGACGACCATGAAGGGAAGTTCGGCCCGGCTTGCCACCCGGGCCACCGAGGCGCTTTCCATGTCTACAGCAATTGCAGCGGACCGCGCCGCGAGAAAGCTTTTTGCCGCTGTGCTGGCCAAAACGAAACGGCTTTCCACGAGAGCTTCCGTGTGCAGGTCAAGATGTCCGCTCAGTGTTGTGAAAAGCCGCCTGTGCCAGCCAGCGTCGGTCTGAAAGACAGCCTTCTCATAGGAAAGCACGGTTTTGGGCAGGACAAGAGACCCCGGCGAAAGCCTCTCATGGAGAGCCCCGGCGGTTCCCCAGCTGAGCAAGGAGGTGACACCTCGTGCCACCAGATCTTCAGCAGCGGCACGGGCCCGCTTCGATCCGATGCCAGATACCTTTACGAGTGTGCCTTGACAGAGGTGGAGGGATTTCTCCACCAAGGTAGATCCTGTTATCAAACAGCCGGCCTCAGCCTGCAATGCAACTATCACTCCAGGACGTATCAAACCCCTTCCTCTTGGGCCCGGGCTCCGATGTCGAAAGTCAGTCGTCCGTTGTATCAATGTTTTCATAGAGTTGGGCCCACACGGGCTAACTCCCTAGTTTTTCCTCTCTAGTGTCCATCCAACAAGTCCATTTCCCCTCCCCTGCCGCCAACACTGGGACACACTTGGCACCGGGGCCGGAGGCCGTGGTGGCTTTTCGGAGTGACTGGCGGGAGGCCTGGACACTCAGAAGAGCCATCACGACCTCCCCACCGAGTGTAATTAGACAAGGCGGTCCTTGCCG
>JBKHJD010000035.1:0-12484 GCA_046538315.1 Syntrophobacteria bacterium | reverse complement strand
TCAAAGGAGGGCATCTATGTTTGCGGTGCTTTCCAGGGACCCAAGGACATCCCGCTTTCGGTAATGGAGGCCTCTGCGGCAGCCGGGGCCGCGGCCAGCCGGCTCGCCCCTGCGCGCCACAGTCTGGTCAAGGAGAAAACCTTCCCGGAAGAGCGGGACGTGAGCGCCGAGCCCCCGCGGATCGGCGTCTTTGTCTGTAACTGCGGTGTTAACATTGGCAGTGTTGTCCGGGTTCCCGAGGTAGTGGAATATGCGAAGACGCTTCCCAATGTGGTGTATGTGCAGGAAAACCTCTTTTCCTGTTCCCAGGACGCTCAGGAAAACCTGGTCCAGGTTATCAAGGAGCAGAATCTCAACCGGGTGATTGTCGCCGCCTGTTCGCCCCGTACCCATGAACCCCTCTTCCAGGAAACCCTGCGCAATAGCGGTCTGAACAAGTACCTCTTCGAGCAGGCCAATATTCGCGACCAGTGCTCGTGGGTCCACGCTGAGGATCCCGATGCAGCCACCGACAAGGCCAAGGATCTGGTGCGAATGGCGGTGGCTCGCTCCGGCCTCATTGAACCTCTGCCCATGCCGGCAGTGCCGGTGAACCCTTCCGCCCTGGTGGTTGGCGGTGGGGTCGCGGGAATGATCTGCGCCCTCAATCTTGCCGAGCAGGGCTTCAAAGCCCATATTGTGGAGCAGACGGACCACCTGGGCGGCCACGCCCGGGAGATCACCAGGACCTGGAAGGGCGAAGACGTCTCCGAGTTTCTCAAAGGTCTCGTCGAGCAGGTAACCAACCATCAGAATATCGATGTCCACCTGACGGCCCGGGTGGAAAAAGCTTCCGGTTTTGTGGGCAACTTCAAGACAACCATCGGCATAAACGGTGACAGGAGGGAAATAGAGCACGGGGTGACCGTTTTGGCCACAGGCGCCCAGCCCATTACACCGGAGGAATACCTCTACGGCAAGAGTGATCGGGTTTTCCGATGGCACGAATTGGATGAGGCCTGGGATAGCGACCTGGTCAAAAACGCCGGAAGCGCCGTGTTCATCCAGTGCGTGGGTTCCAGGGAGCCTCACCGCCCACACTGCAGCAAGATCTGCTGCTCTTTCTCGGTGCAGAAGGCGGTGGAGCTCAAAAAGCGCAACCCCGAGACAAACGTCTACATCCTCTACCGGGATCTCCGGACCTACGGCGAGCGGGAGGACCTCTATAAAGAAGCCAGGGCCCTGGGAGTTGTATTCATCCGCTACAGCCTGCAAAACAAGCCGGTGGTGAAACAGAGCGGGGACGGCCCCCTGGAGGTGACGATCATGGATCATATTCTCCAGCGGCCTGTTCTCATCAGGGCTGACTTTATCACGTTGGCCACAGCCGTTGAGACCCGCGGTCTGGAGGAGCTGGCCCGGATGTTCAAGGTTCCGCTCAGCCAGGACAATTTCCTTCTGGAAGCCCATATGAAGCTGCGGCCGGTGGATTTTGCAACTGATGGGGTGTTCCTCTGCGGCCTGGCACACTACCCCAAACCAATTGATGAGAGTATCGCCCAGGCCCAGGCGGCTGCGGCTCGCGCTGCCACCATCCTTTCCCAGAAAGAGATCGAGGTGGAGGGTGTAGTAGCCAGCGTTGACGAGAGCCTCTGCCGGGGCTGCGGCAAGTGTGTGGAGGTCTGTCCCTACGGGGCCCCGGAACTGGTGGATATCGGCGGAGGCGTCATGGTCTCGCGCATCCAGGAAGCAGTCTGCAAGGGATGCGGCGCCTGTGCAGTCGCCTGTCCCACCGGGGCGGCCGCTATCCGCCATTTTACCGACAACGAGGTGTTGAGTATGGTGGAGGCGGCCCTGTCCAAATAGGATCTGACGGCCGATGTACCATATGGGCCAATCGCACATCGCGTTGTGATGGGCTGGGGACTCACAGGACGGTAGAGAGAGGGAAGAACGATTATGGCTGCGGAATTCCAACCAAGAATTATTGCTTTCTGCTGCAACTGGTGCGCATATGCCGGGGCCGATCTGGCCGGAGTAAGTCGCTTTCAGTATCCAGCCAACGTCCGGATCATTCGGGTGATGTGCTCGGGCCGGGTGTCACCGGATTTCATTCTAAAGGCGTTCCAGATGGGTGCAGACGGGGTACTGGTGAGCGGCTGACACATCGGGGACTGCCATTACCTGGACGGTAATGAGAAGGCCAAGCGAATGGTTGACATGACCCGTGAACTGTTGGATCTGATGGGCATCGACAATAAACGTCTGGCCCTCGAATGGGTGTCTTCAGCCGAGGGGGCGCGTTTTGCTGAAATCGTCACCTCCTTCACCGAGACAATCAAAAGCCTGGGGAAATCTCCCCTGGGAGTAGCCGCATGAACATCGAAGACGCTGCGCAACTGACCCAAACGTACTATTGTCTTGACTGCGGGGTATGTACTGGCAGTTGTCCGGTCTCCAGGGTCCTGCCCTCTTTCTCACCCCGGCTCATCGTGCAAAAGGCGCTGCTCGGGCTCGGTGACGAATTCCTCGGCGACCGCGAGCTCTGGTCCTGTCTTACCTGCAGCCGTTGCTATGAGCGCTGCCCGGCCCATATAAATTTTCCGGAGTTCATGCGCCTGCTGCGGGAAGAGGCCACCAAACGCGGCGGCTCCGGCGTATACGCCCACCACGGCATACTCCAGCTCATCATGGAACTCCAGAGTCAGGGGCTCAACGAGAACAAAACAGCGTGGGTTCAGGACTCAGGCGAGGTTGTCGAAACCGGCGACACCTTCTTCTTCGTGGGCTGCATGCCCTACTTTGACGTCATTTTTCGGGATATCGGCGTGGACAGCCTTACGGTGAGCCGCAATGTCATCAAGATCCTAAATGCCGGCGGCATCAAGCCGGTGGTAAGCGATGCGGAGCACTGTTGCGGCCATGACATGCTCTGGAACGGCAACGTGGAGGTCTTCAAGAAGCTGGCCTCCCACAATCTGGAGGTTATCCGCAGCTCGGGAGCAAAAAGGGTTGTCTTCAACTGCCCGGAAGGCTACTACACCTTCAAGTACTCCTATCCCCAGTTCTTCGGGGAGTTGGATTTTGAGATCGTCACCTTTTATGAGCTTGCAGCCGGGATGGTTGCGGACGGGGCCCTGAAGTTGAACAACAGCGGGGGATCCTTTACCTATCACGACCCCTGCCGTCTCGGGCGCATGGCCAAGATATACGATGTCCCCCGGAGCCTTCTTCACAATGTGGCGGGAGCAAATTTCGTCGAGATGGAGAGAAGCAGGGAAAACGCCCTTTGTTGCGGCACCAGCGGGTGGGTCAACTGCTCCACCGGCTCCAAGCAAATCCAGGTGGATCGTCTGAAGGAGGCAGCGGCCACGGGGGCTGAGACCCTGGTCACCGCCTGCCCCAAGTGCAAGATTCACCTGAGCTGCGCTCTCAGCAATATGGACATGGAATTGCAGATCAAAGATCTGACCACAGTACTGGCCGAGGCTATGGAAACAGGCAAAACCTAGCTCAAGGCGTTAGCCGGTATACCCGGTGGGGGTCGTTTGCCGGTCATCGATGCATCAGAACAGGCTACCGGCAAAACCGGCCAACGGGAAACGGGCAAAACCTAATCGGCATGAGGTGTATCGTGAACGGTGATGTTCTGGTTGTCGGTGGCGGTATCGCCGGTATTCAGGCCTCTCTGGATCTGGCCGACATGGGGATCCAGGTCCACATGGTGGAGAGGCTCCCCTGTATCGGCGGCAAGATGGCGCAGTTGGATAAAACCTTCCCCACCAATGATTGCGCCATCTGAATCCTCTCGCCCAAGCTCCTGGATGCCGGTCGGCATTCCAAGATAAATCTCCTCGCCTACAGCGAGGTGGAACAGGTGAGTGGTGAGGCTGACGCCTTTCGGGTCTCGGTGCGCAAAAAGGCCCGCTACGTCAACGAGGACCGGTGTACCGGCTGCGGCGCCTGTGTAGAGAAGTGCCCGACCATCGTATCAGATGATTTCAACACCGGCCTTGGCACCCGCAAGGCTATCTACAAGTACTTTGCCCAGGGCATTCCTTCAACGCACTGCATCGATGCCGAGCACTGCCGGCAGCTGGGTCAGGGGAAAAAGTGCGGCATCTGCGCCAAGGCGTGCCAGGCTGAGGCCATTGATTTCGAGCAGAAAGACCAGATGCTGGAACTCCAGGTGGGGGCCATTATCCTGGCCAGCGGCTACGAGGTCTTCGATCCATCAGTAATTCCGGAGTATGGATACGACCGCATCGCCAACGTGGTCACTGCCCTGGAATTTGAACGACTCCTGAGCGCCAGCGGTCCCACAGGCGGACACCTGGACCGGCCCTCGGACCTGAATCTTCGCGCCGAGATTGCCGATCTGGAGAAAAGCCTGCGCAAGCTCACCCGCCAGATGGAAAAGCTTGAAGAGAAACACGAGAAAAAGACCTCCGAGTTTCTCAAGGAGTTCAAGGCAGGCACTGCAGGCGAAGATCCGGATTTCCAGCGTTGGGCCGGTCTGACTGAAAAAGCCGATGCCATCGAAGAGAAGTTGGCACCCATAAAAAAGAAAGAGGCAGCAGCCCAGACCGCCAGAAAACTCGCCTTCATCCAGTGTGTCGGCTCGCGGGACTTCCGGTTCAATCGGTTCTGTTCCTCATACTGCTGTATGCACTCGGTAAAAGAGGCCATGATCGCCCACGAGCACGACAACCAGACGAGCTCTTCCATTTTCTGCATGGATCTTCGCGCCGTGGGCCGGGGCTTCGAGGAGTACAAGCTGCGCGGCGGTAAGTCTGCCAACATCCAGTACATTCGCGGGCGCGTTGCGGAGATCACCAAGGACGAGGCCGAAAACCCCGTGGTGTGGTACGAATCCACCACCACCCAACAGGTAGAGCAAGAGGTCTTTGACCTGGTGATACTGGCAACTGCTTGTGTACCGTCCGCCGGAACCCCCAGACTGGCAGAGATCTTGGGGGTGGAGCTGGATGAAAACGGCTTCTTTAAAACGGACCCTCTGCTCCCTCTTGATACCAGTCGCCCCGGCATCTACGTCTGCGGTTGTGCCCAGGGCCCCATGGACATCCCGGAATCGGTGGCCCAGGCAAGCAGTGCCGCGGCTCGCGCTGCCGAAATGGTTGCCCCAGCGGGAAAAGCAGCAGTTGGAAGTTCGTAGTTTTCTGTCAAAATAGACCTGGCGGGAAGAAACGGTGACGCGGAGAAAGTTGTTACTCGCCGTTTCCTCCTTCACCCGGTCACAAAAAAAGGGGTGTGAAATTGGCTGAAGAGGTTCGTATCGGGGTCTTTGTCTGTGACTGCGGCAGCAACATTGCAGGCTACCTGGATGTTTCGGAGCTGGCAGAGTATGCCAAGACCCTTCCCAATGTGGTTTTCGTAAAAGAGAACCTCTATACGTGCTCCGAGGCGGGGATCAATGAGATAAAGGCGGGCATCGAACAGGAAAACCTGAACCGCGTAGTGGTGGCATCCTGTACACCGCGGACCCACGAGCCCCTGTTCCGGGAAACCTGTGCCGAGGCAGGAATGAATCCCTACCTTTTCGAGATGGTCAACATACGCGATCAGTGCTCCTGGGTCCACATGCAGGAGCGGGAGCAAGCCAACGAGAAGGCAAAGGATCTCATTCGCATGGGAGTGGCGAAGGCCGCTCTGCTCGAGCCGCAGGAACCGATCCAGTCAACAATGGACCCCAAGGCACTGGTTATCGGCGGCGGCATCAGCGGCATGACCGCGGCCCTGGCCCTGGCCAATCGCGGCTACCCGGTGTACCTTGTGGAAAAATCAGACCAGCTTGGAGGACTGCTCCGCTACCTGCACAAGCTGGCTCCTGCCGATGTGGATGCCGGGTCTCTGGTGGCGAGGCAGGCCGAGGCGGTGACCGCGCACGAAACCATCCGGGTTTTTACTTCGGCCACGGTGCAGGACGTTGAAGGATACATCGGTAACTACAAGGCGACTGTGGCCACAAACGGCACCCGGGAGCAGATCACCGCGGGAGTGATCATCGTTGCAACCGGCGCCCGGGTCCTCAAGCCAGAAGGTCTTTATGACTACGACGGCGAATGGGTGATCACCCAGCTCGAGCTCGAAGAGCTCTTCAAAAAAGGCGAGTTCGCCGCAAAGAATGTGGTGATGATTCAGTGCGTCGGCGCTCGCTGTGAGGAGCGCAAGTACTGCTCCCGCATCTGCTGCATGACCGCAATCAAAAACGCCGTCACCATCAAGAAACTGGCGCCCGAGGTCACGGTGCATATCCTCTATCGCGACATCCAGGCTTACGGCACCGAAAATGAGGCTCTGTACCAGCGCTCCAAGGAGCTGGGCGTCCGCTATATCAAGTACGATCCGGAGAGGCCGCCGAAGGTGGAAGACGGCAAGATAACCGTCTACCATCAGCTCCTGGGCCGGGAACTGGAGCTGCCGCAGGACCTGGTGGTACTCTCCACGCCGCTCATTGCCGGAGAGGACAATGAGGCCATCTCCAGGCTCCTGCGCGTCACCCTTGATGAGAACAGGTTCTTCCTGGAGGCCCACGTCAAGCTCAAACCGCTTGATTTTGCCACCGACGGCGTCTACCTTTGCGGCAATGCCCACTATCCGGCATCTGTGCGCGAGGCGATCTCCCAGGCCCTTGGCGCCGCCTCCCGGGCCTCCATCCCCATGTCCAGCGACGTGTTGACGGTAGAGCCCATCGTCTCGGTGCTCGTCGACGAGGACGCCTGCCGGGGCTGCGGGCTGTGCGCAGCGCTCTGTCCTTATGGCGCCCTGGAGATCGTCCGAACCGAAAAAGGCCGCAAGGTGCAGGTGATACCAGTGGCCTGCAAGGGCTGCGGGGTGTGCGCCGCCACCTGTTACCAGCATGCGCTCACCATCAACTCGTACACCGACGAGCAGGTGGGAGAGCAGATACGGGCCTTTCTGGCAGGCTAATAGACTAATGTGGAATATGGGATGTGTGATATGAGATATAATATCAGACTCTTACACCGCACATCCCAAATCGGGCATCCTTCAGTTGCTCATATCGCATATCCTAGATTGTAAGGAGGTGAATCCCTTGTCTGAGTTTACTCCGAAAATTCTGGTCTTCTGCTGCACCTGGTGAGGCTACGCAGCCGCCGACTTCGCTGGAGTTTCCAGGATGCAGTATACAACGGATGTGCGTATCATCCGGCTCATGTGCACCGGCCGGGTGGATCCCACCATGATAGCCGAAGCCCTGATCAATGGAGCGGACGGGGTCATGGTGGTGGGCTGCTATTTCGGCGACTGTCACTACATCACCGGCAACGTCCAGGGGAAGATCAAGGTCGGCCTTGCCGGCAGGACTCTGGAGTACGTGGGGCTCGACCCCACACGGGTCCTGTTCGCCCAGTGCTCCTCGGCCGAAGGTGATCGCTTCGTCAAACTGGTCACCGAGTTTGATAAAGGAATTCGGGAGCTCGGTCCTCTCGGCACCGGAGATCGGCTGCCGTTGCCCGAGCTCAAGGCGAAGCTTCAGGTGGCCAAAACGGCGCTCGCCAAAGAGAAGCTGCGCTGGGTGGTTGGCAAGTTCACCGAGTTCACCACAACGGGCAACAAGTACGGTGAGCGGTTCACCGACCACGAGATGTGGCGAACCCTGGACACTATTATCATGGATGAAATAGCCACCCATGAGATTTTGCGCGAACTGCAACAAGGTGCCGCCGGGGTCAAGGATATTGCTGCCCGCTTGGGGCAGGCGCCCCCTCATGTGCTCAGATACGTCCTTGCCCTGCAACGACGAGGACTTGTGCAACTGGCCGGTGTCGACGGCAGCACACCTCGTTATCAGCTGGTAGAGGCGGAAGCGATGGCCGCTTGACCCACTACATATATACATGAAATCTTAAAAAATTGCGCATATTGGAGGCATTTCAAGCTCGGCAGTTCACCTGCAAGATGTGAAAGATGCTCCCTCTCCCTCGATGCTAGTTGTCGCCCATACTTGAGACTGTGGGTTGAGTGGGGAAGGCGTGGTTGCTGAATGACGCAAGTGGCTGTAACGAAGCTTGGTGTTGACAGTGAATCACCAAATGGCGGTTTGAAGTCCGCCTTTGTAAAGGCCTCCGGCTCGGAGAGCCTACGCCTCGGAGAGGGGACATAGGGGGATTTTCAACCGCTCCCAAATCCCCCCTGCCCCCTTTTGCAAAGGGGGGAACGGGACAGGGAAACCATATTCATGTTGCGAAAACTGACAATTAACATACCCACAGTGTCAAGTGTGTCCCGTGCTCAGCCCTCGATGGGAGAGGGTTGGGGTGAGGGTGATCAGGGAGGGCAAAGTAAATCTTTGCGCGGAAAGAACAGCTGAGTATATCCGCAAAAGCCTCACGCTTCCATGATTCCTGGAGGAGCCAGCAGTGTCACAAAAACGAGTTATTGTTTTCGGGGGTGATCCGAGCGGCGTGGCCGTGGCCCTGTCTCAGGCTGAGGCGGGCAAAAAGGTGACCCTCGTGGTTTCTGCGCCGAGTCTGGGGGCCGGACGCATCCCCCAGAGCCGAATCCTCGATGGTGAGGCCACCTATGAGGAACCGGATCTGGATGCGCTCCTGGGCCATCCCAATATAGAGGTGATCACCAATGCCGAGGTGATCAAAACGTCCACGGCCAACGGCACCTATCATCTCCGGATCAGGCGGCGCACCCCCCGGGTTGATCCGGAAAAGTGCGACGATTGCAGGGCCTGCATCCGGGTGTGCCCCATCCACATGTATGACGATTTCAATGAGGGCCTGGGGTTTCGCACGGCCATAGACTTTTTCAATCCCAAAACCGGTGTCTACAATATCTTCAAGGAGGATATGCCCATATGCCAGGCCACCTGTCCGGCGAACCTGGATATCCGATCCTACGTGGGACTTATCGCCGACGGCAAGTACGCCGAATCCCTGGCTACCATCCGCAAGCGGCTGCCGTTCCCGCTGGCCATAGGCCGGGTGTGTCCCCACCCTTGTGAAAGTGCCTGCAACCGTGGTTACGTGGACGAACCCATCTCTATCTGCACCCTCAAGCGCTTTGTGGCCGACTGGGAGATGAAGAACGAAATCCACGGCCCCGTAGAGGTTCCCGATCACTTCCATAACGAAAAGGTCGCCATCATCGGGGCCGGACCGGCTGGACTCACCTGCGCCTACTTTCTGGCCAAGGCCGGATACCACTCGGTCTGTTTCGAGGCTATGCCGGAGCCCGGTGGTATGTTCCGCTACGGCATCCCCGAATACCGGCTTCCCACTGCAACGCTCATGCGTGAGATAAACTGGATTCTGGCCCATGGTGTGGAGCTTCGCTGCAATACGCGGGTGGGCAAGGATGTCTCCTTTGAGGAGCTCCAGCGTGACTACGGTGCTGTCTTTATTGGCGTGGGCGCCTGGACCGGTATGAAGCTGCGCATCCCCGGCGAGGACATGGAGGGCGTCATAGACGGAGTCCAGTTTCTCCAGGATGCCAATATGGGCAAGGATATCAACGCCAGGGGCAAGGTAATCATTATCGGCGGCGGCAACGTGGCCATGGACGCCGCCCGGGTGAGCTGGCGGGAGGGATTCGAGGAGGTGCACGTTCTCTATCGCCGGACCAAGAAAGAGATGCCGGCCAGCCCCTGGGAAATCGACGCTGCCGAGCACGAGGGCATCAAGTTCCAGTACCTGGTGGCACCCCAGGAGGTCGTCGGTGAAAACGGCCGGATGAAGGGCCTCAAGTGCCTGCGGATGGAACTGGGCGAACCTGACGCCAGCGGCAGACGCCGGCCTGTTCCCATCGAGGGCTCCGAGTTCATCATAGAGGCCGAAACTCTTATTCCTGCCATCGGTCAGCGGCCGGACGTGAGTTTCGTGCCCGAAGAGGATTTCACCATAACCCGCTGGAACACCTTCGATGTGGATCCGCACACCTATGAGACCAACGTCCCTGGTGTCTTTTCAGCCGGTGACGTGCAGACAGGCCCCGGTATCGCCATAGAGGCCTGTGCCGGGGGCCGCAAGGCTGCGGAGGGGATCATTCGTTACCTCACGGCCAAACGTGAGGGGGGTTCGTAGTTAGTTGAATCAGTGAATCGTTTAGGGCTGGCTTTTACCCACAGATGACACCGTGGGTGGAGCCTTAAAGATATGAGGGTGGTTACTACTTGAATCAATTGACCGGGAGAAAGCCTTGTGTTGACAGTCAATCACGAAACGGCGCTTTGAAGTCCCCCTTTTCTAAAGGAGGATACAGGGGGATTTTGAAGCGCTCCGAAATCCCCCCTTACCCCCCTTTGCAAAGGGGGGAATGTGAAAGAAGAAGGCTAATATCGTGAAAACGAACAATTAGCGTGCCCACGGTGGCAAGTGTATCCCAATGTCAGCCCCTGGCGGGAGGGGATGAAGGGCAGGGGGAATGATTAAACGGAGGTGGTATGTGCGGTGTGGGATGGAAGAAACCCGGTCCGAACTCGAGCAGTTTTATCCCACATCCTAGATCTCACATCATTACATAACGAAAGGTACTGGGTATGTACGAGAAAAAGGGACGGTACATCGTCGAATTTCCGGATATCCCCAAAGAACGTCAGCACCAGATCGAGATACCGGTCGAGGAGCGCCGGGGAAACTACAACGAGGTCGAACTCGGCTTCGATGAGGAAAGGGCGCTCCGGGAGGCCAAGCGCTGCCTGAGCTGCCGCCGTTGTCTCGGCTGTGCCCTGTGCTGGGCAGAGTGTAAACCCGAGGCCATCAATTTCGAGAGGGAGGATGAATACTTCGACCTCGAGGCCGATGCTGTCATCATGGCGCCGGGAGTGGAGCGGGCCCTGGACCGCCTGGATCCGCGCTTCGGGCTCGGCCGCAACCTCAATGTCATCACCGACCTCCAGCTCGAGCGCATGCTGCACGAGACCGGACCGAGCGCCGGACTTCTCATCCGCCCGTACGACGGCGAAATTCCCGCAAGCATTGCCTTTGTGCAGGGTTATGAAGCGGCATCTCCGCCCATGCACAGAGCGTCGCTCTTTCTGGGAATCAACGAGGCAGTGCTGGTCCGTCGCAAATTTCCTGAGATGGAAATCGAGCTTTTTGCGAGCGATCTGGAGGAGTTTCGCAAGGAAAACGAAAGCTCCCTGAAGGGGCTGGCCAGAATTCAGATCAATGAGGCCACGGTGAGCGCCGTGGAGGCCGAGGAGAACCAGAGTCTGAAACTGAACATTTCCAGCAACGGCAAGGAGGACTCCAGAATTTTTGATCTGGTCGTCCTGATGACCCAGCCCAAGCTCTCCAGGGAGATACAAAAGCTGAGCAAGAACCTCGGCCTTACCCTGGGCTATGTCAATTTCCTGGCCGAGGAGGGTGTGGCGTTGCTGAGCACCGACAAGGAAACGGTCCAGCTGGTATCCCAGGTCTGAGTGAGCATACAGCCCAGCCGGGCACCCGAGATTTAATCTCAAAGGGATCAGCTCATGTTGCCTGATCCTGGATGGAGCAGCCGGAGGGCCTCACGCTATCCGGCATCCTTTTCACTTCGGTTCAATCATCACCCGATCCTCGCCGCTTATCTCCCGCATGTACACGTTCACCACCTCGTCCAGCGTGGTCGACACCGTGAGCCCCACATAATTTGCACATATGGGCAATTCGCGGTGTCCACGGTCAACCAGGACAGCGAGTTCGATACGCTGGGGCCTACCGAAGTCCATCAGCGCGTCCATGGCGGAGCGCACTGTACGGCCGGTGAAAAGCACATCGTCCACCAGAATTACCACCCGCTCATCTATGGAAAAAGGCAGTTCTGTTGACCTGACGACCGGATGCGTGCTCGCACGTGTCCAGTCGTCTCGATAGAGACCTATATCCAGTACGCCGACGGGAACTTCTCGAGCTGACTTTCCCTGGATTTTATCCTGAATCCGATTGGCCAAATAGACGCCTCCGGTACGGATGCCCACCAGGACAAGATTCTCTTTGTCCACCGCCTGCTCATAGATGGACATGGCCATTTCTTCCAGCGTCCTGTCTATTGCGTCGGAGTTAAGGATTTCCCGACCAGATTTGTCCATCATAGACTTTCGGTCCTTTGCTCTGATCCCTGATTGTTGTTTTGCACTCTATTCACGCAAAAAAGATAAACTGCCGGTCTCCCGGCAGTTGAGAGAGTACGATGAGATTCTCCGTTGAAGGGAATATAGCCCATGGCTTGGTACTTTGTCAATGAGAGGAACCTGGCTCCGATTCGCTCCAGCCCGCAAGAGGTCAATCCGCTATAGTTTGCTTCTTGACTTTGAAGACCCGATTCACCAAAATGACGAACCGTCACAGGGCCGGAAAGAGCTCATAGCTCAAAGCTGTAAGAAAAAAGACCAAAGGCGGGACGGGCGAGACGGGCGGGAAAGGCGAGACGGGCGGGAAAGGCGAGACGGGCGAGACGGGCGGGAAAAGCGGGAAAGGCGAGACGGGCGGGAAAGGCGAGAAAGGCGGGAAAGGCGGGAAAGGCG